>JBBRVT010000530.1:0-3123 GCA_038246615.1 Burkholderiales bacterium | reverse complement strand
CTCGAAGTCACCATGCCCGAAGGCCAGCACTAGCCTGCCCACGGCCCACCAGCCCATCCGCCAAGGAGCCTGCCATGAGCGCTGTCCTGAAGCCCCCCGCCGCTGCCGCCCTGTCACCCGAGCAAGCCGCAGCACGCGACAGGATCTGGTCGATGCCGCTTGAAGAGCTGCACCCGGCCGACCCGCAGCACTTCGTCGACAACGTCGAGCTGCACATCTTCGACCGCCTGCGGGCAGAGGCCCCGGTGCACTGGGGCCACAGCCCGGTGCCCGAGGTGGGCAGCTACTGGAGCATCACCCGCTACCAGGACATCATGCATGTGGACACCCACCCCGAGCTGTTCTCGTCGGACTGGTCCAAGGGTGGCATCACGCTGTTCAATGCGCCCGACGGCGAAAAGCTGCCGATGTTCATCGCGATGGACCCACCCAAGCACGATGACCAGCGCAAGGCTGTCAGCACCATCGTGGCGCCGGCCAACCTGAACAACTGGACCAGCCTGATCCGCGAGCGCACCGCCGGCGTGCTCGACAGCCTGCCGCGCAACGAGCCCTTCGACTGGGTCGACAAGGTCTCGATCGAGCTGACCACCTGCATGCTGGCCACGCTGTTCGACTTTCCGTTCGAAGACCGGCGCCTGCTCACCTGGTGGTCCGACGTGGCGACGATGAACAAGGCCACCAACCCCGAGGCGCTGGAGCCGGCCGAGCGCATGGCCGAACTTGGCAAGATGCTGGGCTACTTCACAAGGCTGTGGAACGAGCGCGTGAACGCCCCGCCCAAGACCGACCTGGTGAGCATGCTGGCCCACGGTGCGGCCACGCGCAACATGCCGCCCATGGAGTACATGGGCAATCTGGTGCTGCTGATCGTGGGTGGCAACGACACCACCCGCAACAGCATGACCGGTGGCCTGCTGGCGCTGAACAGCCACCCCGAGCAGTTCGCCAAGCTGCGCGCCAACCCGGCGCTGGTCGACAGCCTGGTGCCCGAGATCATCCGCTGGCAGACACCGCTGGCCTACATGCGCCGCACGGCGGTGCAAGACACCGAGATCGGTGGCAAGCAGATTGCCAAGGGCGACAAGATCGCGATGTGGTACCTGTCGGGCAACCGCGACGGCAGCGCCATCGACCGGCCTGACGAGTTCATCATCGACCGTGCCCGCCCGCGCGGCCACCTGAGCTTCGGCTTCGGCATCCACCGCTGCGTGGGCAACCGCCTGGCGGAGTTGCAGTTGAAGATCCTGTGGGAAGAGCTCTTGAAGCGCTTCCCGGTGATCGAGGTACTGAGCGAGCCCACACGCGTGCGCTCGTCCTTCGTGCGCGGTTACAACAAGCTGATGGTGCGCATTCCAGGGTGAGCTTGGCGGGCTGCTTGGGGCTCGTTGCTGTCGTTCAGCTTGTGGCCTGAAAGCCGGCATTCGAGCGTCTGAGCGATCGCGCCGGGCCGGGCGGGCGTGTCCTGCTCCGATCGGGATAGGGGCCGATCGGAGTCAGCCAGTCACCCGCCGTCCTCGGCCTCGCGCCGAACTGTGAATGTCGGCTGTTCAACAACGCCAACGACAGCAACGAGCCCCAAGCAGCCATCACGCGAAGTCGTAGGGGCCGCCCTTCTGCAGCGCGCGTTGGTAGGCAGGCCGGGCGTGGATTCGCTGCACGAAGCCGAGCATGCGCGGGTGCGATGCATCCAGGCCGGCGCGCTGGCGGGCCGCCTCCAGCGGAAAGCTCATCATGATGTCGGCGCCGGTCAGTTCATCACCGGCCAACCAGGTGCTGCGACCCAGTTCGGCCTCGATGAAGTCGAACTGGCGCTTCAGGTTGGGCCACACCATCACGCCCATCACCTTCTGGCTGATGGCCTTGGCGATGGGTTTGATGAAGAAGGGCATCGGCGCCTTCTGCACCTCGTCGAACACCAGCTTGAACAGCAGCGGCGGCATGGCCGAGCCTTCGGCAAAGTGCAGCCAGTAGCGGTGGCGCAGAAACTCCGGCGTGCCTGCGGCGGGGCGCATGCGGCCATTGCCGTAGGCGTCGAGGATGTATTCGACGATGGCGCCAGTCTCGGCCACGGTGATGCCGCCGTCCACGATCACCGGGCTCTTGCCCAGCGGGTGCACCGCCAGCAGCGCCGCAGGCGCCAGCATGGTCTTGGCATCACGCTGGTGATGGCGGATCTCGTAGGGAACGCCCAGTTCCTCGAGCAGCCAGAGCACCCGCTGCGAGCGGGAGTTGTTGAGGTGGTGCACCAGCAGCATGGTCGCGTCTTTCAAGTGTTGGGGGATGGGGTGCCCGGGCGCCCGGCCGCCTGCCAGGCCAGCAGCCCCCGGGCCGCCGCCAGCCCGCTGGCCAGGCAGGCACTGAGCAGATAGCCGCCGGTGGGCGCCTCCCAGTCGATCATCTCGCCGGCGACGAACACGCCCGGCAGCGCGCGCAGCATGCCATGGCTGTCCAGCGCCTCGAAGCGCACACCGCCGGCGGTGCTGATGGCCTCGTCGATCGGGCGCGGCGCCAGCAGCGTCAGCGGCCAGGCCTTGAGGCGGCGCGCCAGGTCCTGCGGCGCCTGGGCCACCAGCTCGGTCAGCTGCGCGGCGCTGAGCTGCTCGCGCAACAGCGCCGCCTTTGCACCGTCCAGACCGGCATGCTCCTTCAGGTGGTTGGGCAGCGAGCGTGCACCGCGGCCCTTGGCCAGCGCGGCGGCCAGCTGCGCCTCGCTGCGGCCGGGCAGCAGGTCGATCTGCACCGTGGCGCTGCCCTGGCGGGCGATGGCCCCGCGCAGGCGGGCCGAGACCGCGTACACCAGGCTGCCCTCGATGCCGGTGGCGGTGACGACGAACTCGCCCGGCCGGTCGAAGGCGGCGCCCTGGCCGTCGTCGAAGCGCAGCCGCACCGACTTCATCGGCGCGCCGGCAAAGCGCTGGGCGAAGTAGCTGCTCCAGCCGATGTCGAAGCCGCAGTTGGCAGGCTGCAGCGGCGCCACGCCCACGCTGCGGCGCTGCAGGTGCGCCACCCAGGCGCCGTCGCTGCCCAGCTTGGCCCAGCTGGCGCCGCCCAGCGCCAGCAGCACCGCGTCGGCCTGCCGCTGCTGCGGGCCCGACGGCGTGTCGAAATGCAGCAACGTGG
>JBBRVT010000529.1:0-3127 GCA_038246615.1 Burkholderiales bacterium | reverse complement strand
GGTGAACCTGGGCGTGCTGGCCCGGGTGGCGCTGCTGGTGGGCGGCTTCCTGGTGTATTCGGTGGTGTCGCTGTCGGTGGCGCAACGCACGCCGGCGCTGGCCCTGCTGGGCGTGCTGGGCCTGGCCGCCCGCGACCGGCGCGCGCTGGTGCTGGCCGAAAGCGCGGTGGTCGGCCTGGCCGGCAGTGCACTGGGCCTGGCCGCCGGCGCCGGGCTGGCCGCACTGGCGCTGCGCCTGCTGGGCGGTGACCTGGGTGGTGGCTACTTCGGCGGCGGCGCACCGACGCTGGCCTGGCCGCCGGTGGCGCTGTCGGCCTGCTTCGGGCTCGGCACGGCGGCGGCGGTGGCCGGTGCGTGGTTTCCGGCGCGGCAGGCCGAGGCGCTGTCGCCCGCGCAGGCGCTCAAGGGCCTGGGCGGGCAGGCCGGGGGTGCGGCGCCGGTCTGGCCGGGCCTGGCGCTGCTGGCCGCCGGCGGCGTGCTGGCGCTGCTGCCGCCGGTGTTCGGCCTGCCGCTGGCGGCCTATGCCGCAGTGGCCGCGCTGCTGGCCGGTGGCGTGGTGCTGGTGCCGGCCGCCGTGCAGGCGCTGCTGGCGCGGCAGGGTGCGCTGGCCTCGCCGGTGCTGCTGCTGGCACTGCGGCGCGCCCGCTTTGCGCGCCAGACAGCCAGCGCCACCGTCGCCGGCGTGGTGGCCAGCCTGGCGCTGAGCGTGGCCATCACGGTGATGGTGGCCAGCTTCCGCGAGGCAGTCAGCGCCTGGCTCGACACCGCGCTGCCGGCCGATCTGTACGCCCGTGCCAGCGGCAGCGGCAGCACCGCCGACCCGGTGTTCCTGCCGCCTGATCTGGTGGCACGCGCCGCCGCCCTGCCCGGCGTGGCCCGGGTGGTGGCCGCGCGCCAGCTGCCGCTGGTGATCGACCCGCAGCAGCCGGCGCTGACGCTGGTGGCGCGGCCGCTGGGCGATGCGGGCAGCAGCCTGCCGATGCTGGGCGAGGTGCTGCCGCTGCCGGCCGGCGAGGTGGGCGTGTGGGTCAGCGAGCCGGCGGCCGCCATCTACGGCTGGCAGGCCGGCCAGCGCATCACGCTGCCGGTGCCAGGGCTGGACAATGCCCGCTTCTACGTGCGCGGCCTGTGGCGCGACTATGCGCGCCAGTTCGGCGCGGTGGCCATCGACGCTGCCGACTACCAGCGCCTGACCAGCGACACCCGGGTCAACGACCTGGCGCTGTGGCTGGCCCCAGGCGCCGCGCCGGCGGTGGTGGAGGCGGCGCTGCAGCAGGCCGCAGGCACGGGGCTGCCGCTGGACATCGCCAGCACCGCCAGCCTGCGCACGCTGTCGCTGAAGATCTTCGACCGCAGCTTTGCCGTCACCGTCTACCTGCAGGCGGTGGCCATCGGCGTGGGGCTGGTGGGAGTGGCGGCCAGCCTGTCGGCCCAGGTGCTGGCGCGCCGCAAGGAATTCGGCCTGCTGGCGCACCTGGGCCTCACCCGCCGCCAGGTCGTCGCGCTGGTGGGCGCCGAGGCGGCCGCCTGGCTGCTGGCCGGCACGCTGATCGGCCTGGCGCTGGGCCTGGCGATGGCGCTGGTGCTGGTGCACGTGGTCAACCCGCAGAGCTTCCACTGGACCATGCCGCTGCATGTGCCGCTGCCACGGCTGGCGGCGCTGGCCGGCACCGTGCTGGCCGCCGGCGTGGCCACCGCGCTGTGGAGCGCACGGCGCGCCGCCGGCCGGTCGGCCGTGCTGGCGGTGAAGGAAGACTGGTGAGCCCGCGCCGCCGCGCGCTGCTGGCCGCACTGGGCGCTGGCCTGGGGCCGGGGACGGCCTGGGCCCAGACCCAGACCCAGACCCAGACCCAGACCCAGACCCAGACCCAGACCCAAACCCAGACCCAAACACAGACACAGACACAGACACAGGCTGAAGAAGACCGCATCGGGCCCGGCCGCACGCTGCGCTTTCCGCGTGACCACGGCGCCCACCCCGGCGCGCGCATCGAGTGGTGGTATGCCACCGGCTGGCTGCAGGGCGACGGCGGCAAGCTGCTCGGCTTCCAGATCACCTTCTTCCGCAGCCGCACCGGCGTGGCGGCCGACCTGCCCGGCCGCTTCGCGCCGCGCCAGTTGTTGTTCGCCCATGCCGCCGTCACCGACGTGGCCGCGCGCAGCCACCTGCACGCCCAGCGCATCGCCCGCTGGTCGGGCGACGAAACGCTGGCCGATGGCCATGCGGCGCGCGCCGACACCCGCGTGGCGCTGGGCCGCTGGACCCTGCAGCGCGACGCCGCCAGCGGCGCCTACAGCGCCAGCCTGCCCGCGCCCGACGCCGGCATCGCCTTGCGGCTGCAGCTCATGCCCAGCCAGCCGCTGCTGCTGCAGGGCGAGGCCGGCTTTTCGCGCAAGGGCCCGCAGCTGCAGCAGGCCAGCCATTACTACACCCAGCCGCAGCTGGCCGTCCGTGGCAGCGTGCGCGCCGGCGGGCCGGCATTGGCCGGCCGCGGCTGGCTCGACCATGAGTGGAGCGACGAGCTGCTGGCACCGGGTGCGGTCGGCTGGGACTGGATCGGCATCAACCTGGCCGACGGCGGTGCGCTGACCGCCTTCCAGCTGCGCCGCGCCGACGGGTCGATGCTGTGGGCCGGCGGCAGCCACCGCCCGGCCGGCGGTGCAGTGCGTGCCTTCGGACCGGACGAGGTGGTGTTCACGCCGCAGCGCCGCTGGGCCAGCCCGGCCACCGGCGCCAGCTACCCGGTGGAATGGGCCATCACCACACCGGCCGGCCGCTGCACGCTGCGCGCTCTGCTGGACGCACAGGAACTCGACAGCCGCGCCAGCGCCGGCACGGTGTACTGGGAAGGCCTGGCCGAACTGCTGGCGCCGGGCGGCGCGCGCCTGGGGCTGGGCTATCTGGAGATGACCGGGCGCGACAAGCCGATTCGGCTGGGCGGCTGAAGGCCGCCCACGCCCTTGCAGAGCTCGGGCGCTTCGCCAGGCACCAACCCTCCTCAGGAGGGTTGGAGTCCGGGCTGTGCTGCGCACCCACGCCCTCGCAGAGCTCGGGCGCTTCGCCAGGCACCAACCCTCCTCAGGAGGGTTGGTGTCCGGGCTGTGCTGCGCACCCACGCCCTCGCAG
>JBBRVT010000528.1:0-3127 GCA_038246615.1 Burkholderiales bacterium | reverse complement strand
GTCACCAGCCGGCATGTGCTGATCGACGAGCCGAGCAAGCACCACCCGAACCGCATCGAGATCGAGGTGCACACCCGTGCCGACGACCTTGCCAAGTCGGTGCGCATCTCGCTGCTGTTGTACGAGGACGGGCGCAGCCAGTGGCGCCAGGGCACCGATGCCAGTGGCGAGATCGATGTGGCGATGCTCGAGATCGACCGGCAGGCGCTGCCGCCAACGGCATTGCTGTTCGCTTTCACGCCGGCGCACCTGCAGCATCTGGACGACCGGGTGGAGGTGGGCAGTTCGGCGCTGATCGTCGGCTTTCCGCTGGGCTTCCACGACACGCTGCACCATCTGCCGGTGGTGCGCCAGTCGGTCATCGCCTCAGCCTTCGGTCTGCGCTTTCAGGGGCTGGGTTACTTCCTCACCGACGCGCGCACCCACCGCGGTACCAGCGGCGCACCGGTCGTGCGGCGCGATCTGCAAGCCGCGCCCGATGCGCCACTGCCCTGGAAGCTGCTGGGCGTGCACTCGGCCCGGCTGGACATGTCCGGCCGCGACCTGGAGCAGGACGAGACCCTGGGCCTGAACTGCGCCTGGTACGCCAACATGCTGATGACGCTCAGCGAGGCCCGACAAATCAGTTGACAGGCGCCAAAGCCGACGAGGCACCGGCTGACGATGTCGACCCGCGCCCGGGCGGGCAGGGTGCAGTCAGGCGTCCTGCGTGACCAACTGCTTGATGTTCTGTGCCAGGTTGCCCTTCGGGCCTTGCACCAATTCGAAGCTGACCTTGCTGCCCTGCTTGAGCGTGCGAAAGCCGTCCATCTCGATGGCCGAGAAGTGCGCGAACACGTCCGGGCCGCCTTCTTCGGGCTCGATGAACCCGAAACCCTTGGCGTCATTGAACCATTTGACCGTTCCAAACTTGACCGTTCCAGACAACATCATGTGCTCCAGCGTCTCTCCACGGAACGGAGAGTGCAATCATTCTGGGAAGGGCATGATTTCTGCGTCAAGGCGGAAAGCTGGACCATCGCCGGTCATGGTTCCCCTACAGGCGACAGACGTCGTGGCCTGCCGCAACGGAGCCCGTCGGGAGCGGGCCATCTGCGCGGGCACTGGGGCGCTTTTCATGCCTTGCAACTGTGCGAATGGGCGCAATATCCCACCGATCCCCTTGTCACAAGCTGCAATGCATAGAATGGACCATGCCATCCGAAGACCCGCCGTCGCCACCGCCCAAGCTGCCGGCCCAGCCGCGCCGAGGCGACAGCGGTGCCGTGGTGGTCGAGCGCAAGACCGCGCGCACCAAACCGCCCCAGATGTACCAGGTGGTGCTGCTCAACGACGATTACACCCCGATGGAGTTCGTGGTGATGGTCTTGCAGCACTACTTTCGGCGTGACCTCGAATCGGCCACGCTGATCATGTTGAAAATCCACCACGAAGGACGTGGCGTCTGCGGTGTCTACACCAAGGACGTGGCGTCCACCAAAGTTGAACTCGTACTCGCCGCGGCACGCCGCGCCGGGCATCCGCTGCAGTGCATTATGGAGGCCGCATGATTGCGCAAGAATTGGAAGTCAGCCTGCACATGGCGTTCGTCGAGGCGCGCCAGCAGCGCCATGAGTTCATCACCGTCGAGCACCTGTTGCTGGCGTTGCTGGACAACCCTTCTGCGGCCGAAGTGCTGAAGGCCTGCGCGGCCAACATCGACGACCTGCGCAAGAGCCTCACCACCTTCATCAAGGAAAACACGCCCACCGTCGGCGGCACCGAGGAGGTGGACACCCAGCCCACGCTCGGTTTCCAGCGGGTGATCCAGCGCGCCATCATGCATGTGCAGAGCACCGGCAGTGGCAAGAAGGAAGTCACCGGTGCCAATGTGCTGGTGGCCATCTTCGGCGAGAAGGATTCGCATGCGGTGTACTACCTGCATCAGCAGGGCGTCACCCGCCTGGACGTGGTGAATTTCATCGCCCACGGCATCAAGAAGAGTGAGCCGCCCGAGGCGCCCAAGGGCAGCAGCGAGCCGGGCAGTGGTGAAAGCGCCGAGAAGGAAGAGGCAGGCGACAGCAACAAGGGTTCGCCGCTGGACCAGTTCACCCAGAACCTGAACCAGCAGGCCAAGGAAGGCAAGATCGACCCGTTGATCGGCCGCGACCACGAGGTCGAGCGTGTCATCCAGATCCTGTGCCGCCGCCGCAAGAACAACCCGCTGCTGGTGGGTGAGGCCGGCGTGGGCAAGACCGCCATCGCCGAAGGCCTGGCCTGGCGCATCACCCAGGGCGACGTGCCCGAGGTCCTGGCGAATTCCATCGTCTACTCACTGGACATGGGTTCGCTGTTGGCCGGCACCAAGTACCGCGGTGATTTCGAGCAGCGCCTGAAGGGCGTGCTCAAGCAGCTGAAGGACCAGCCCAGCGCGGTGCTGTTTATCGACGAGATCCACACGCTGATCGGCGCCGGCGCGGCATCGGGCGGCACGCTGGACGCCAGCAATCTGCTGAAGCCGGCGCTGTCCAACGGCTCGATGAAGTGCATCGGCGCGACCACCTTCACCGAGTACCGCGGCATCTTCGAGAAAGACGCAGCGCTGTCGCGGCGCTTCCAGAAGATCGATGTGGTCGAGCCTTCCGTCGAGCAGACGGTCGAGATCCTCAAGGGGCTGAAGAGCCGCTTCGAGGACCACCACAACGTCAAGTACGCGCTGGGCGCGTTGCAGGCTGCGGCCGAGCTGTCGGCCAAGTTCATCAACGACCGCCACCTGCCCGACAAGGCGATCGACGTGATCGACGAAGCCGGTGCGGCGCAGCGCATCCTGCCCAAGAGCAAGCAGAAGAAGACCATCACCCGCAACGAGGTCGAAGAGATCGTCGCCAAGATCGCGCGCATCCCGCCCGCCTCGGTCAGCAACGACGACCGCAGCAAGCTGAAGAGCCTGGACCGTGACCTCAAGAGCGTGGTCTTCGGGCAGGAGCCCGCCATCGACGCACTGGCTGCCGCCATCAAGATGGCGCGCAGCGGCCTGGGCAAGCCCGACAAGCCGATCGGCAGCTTCCTGTTCAGCGGCCCCACCGGCGTGGGCAAGACCGAAGTCGCCAAGCAACTGGCCTACGTGCTGGGCATCGAATTGATCCGC
>JBBRVT010000527.1:0-3129 GCA_038246615.1 Burkholderiales bacterium | reverse complement strand
TCTCCAGCCTGGGCAGCCGCCAGACAGTGCAGCGCCGCGCTCAGCGCCAGCGGGTGGCCTACATGCCCTGCCGAGAACTGGAAACCGCAGATCAACCCCTGGCGGTCCGAACCATAGACCCCGTCGGCCATCGGCAGGGGCGGCCGCAGCGCTGTCGGCAGGGCTGGTGGTTGGGCGGTCGGCTGGGCTGTTGATTGCGCTGGTGGTCGGGCTGGTCGCTGGGCTGGCGGCTGCTTCGGCAGCTGGGTTGGCGGCGGACGGTCTGGCATGTACCGATTGTGGCGCGGGCTGCCGTCACCGGCGGGTCACACCGCAGCGCCACCATCGGCCAGGTACACCCGGGGGACGGCCATGAAGACCATCGAACTGATCTACTTCAACGCCGGCGGCGGCCACCGCGCAGCAGCCCAGGCGCTGCAGACGGTGGCGCGCGAGCAGGGCCGGCCATGGCGCGTGCGTTGCGTCAACCTGGTGGATCTGCTCGACCCGCAGCAGCGCTTTCGCGGCCTCACCGGCATGGCGCCGGAAGACCTCTACAACATGCGCCTGGCGCGTGGCTGGACGCTGGGCCTGGCCACCGAACTGCGCCTGCTGCAAGGCATGATCCGCGCCGGGCATGGCGCCATGGTGGAGCGGCTGGTGCCGCACTGGCGCCAGAGCGCGCCCGACCTGGTGGTCTCGCTGATCCCCAACTTCAACCGGGCCATGCATGACGCGCTGGCGCTGGCGCGCCCCGGCGTGCCGCTGGTCACGGTGATGACCGACATGGCCGACCACCCGCCGGACTTCTGGATCGAGCCCGGCCTGGCCAACCAGCATCTGGTGTGCGGCAGCGCGCATGCGGTGCAACAGGCGCTGGACGCCGGCTGCGACCCGGCGCGGGTGCACCGCAGCTCGGGCATGGTGATCCGGCCGGACTTCTACCGCCCGCTGGACATCGACCGCGCCACCGAACGCGCCCGGCTGGGCCTGGACCCCGGGCGGCCGGTGGGGGTGGTGCTGTTCGGCGGCCACGGCTCGACGGCGATGCTGACCATCGCCCGGCAGCTGCCCGACGTGCAACTGCTGCTGCTGTGCGGCCACAACGCCGTGCTGGCGCAGCGGCTGCGCGCACTGAACCCGAGCGCGGCGCAGCAGGTGGTCGGCTTCACCAGCGAAATGCGGCGCCACCTGGCGCTGGGCGACTTCTTCATCGGCAAGCCCGGCCCAGGCAGCCTGAGCGAGGCGTTGCAGCAGGGGCTGCCGGTGCTGACGGTGCGCAACGCCTGGACCATGCCGCAGGAGCGCTACAACACCGACTGGGTGCGGGCCACCAGCGTGGGCCTGGTGGGCAGCAACTGGCGGCAGGTGCGGCCCCTGGTGGACGCGTTGCTGGATGGCCTGCCGCAGTACCGGGCGGCGGTGCAGCAGTTGCACAACCGGGCGGTGTTCGAAGTGCCGGACATTCTGGCCCGCATCCTGGTGCTGGCGCAGACGCCGGCCCGCGATGCGGGGCAGGTGCTTGCACCGGCGTGGGATGCAATGGCGTAGCATGCACCGGCACCACCGCCATCACACCGGAGCCGTCGACATGCCCTATCGGACGAACCGCAGCAACACCGTGACGGTGTTCGGCTTCAAGACCTTCGACGCCGACACACGCGAGATGCAGCTGGTGAACTGCAAGGCCACACCCGAGGCCATCGCCAGCTTCAGGCTGGCCGAGCTGGTGGCGGGCACCGGCGAGGAGGTGCCGCTGCAGGCACTGGACGCACAGGGCTGCTACCGACGCGTGGCCACCGGCTGGGCCGCGCTGGACTGAGAGCGCCCCCAGACCTGCCGCTGCGCGTCAGGCCCCCCGAGGGTGAATGAGGAAACTTGGGAGCGGCCCGGCGTTTCCTCATGACCGCCCCCAGACCTGCCGCTTCGCGTCAGGCCCCCCGAGGGGGATGAGGAAACTTGGGAGCGGCCCGGCGTTTCCTCATGCGCGTGGGCCTGCCCCCACACCGCCCTGGCATCATTGCGCTGCCGATGCAACCGCTGCCCTGCCACCACTGATGAACCTGGCCACACGCTGCCTGTCGTGCGGCACGGTCTTCCGTGTCGGTGAGTCGCAGCTGCTGGCCTCGGACGGCTGGGTGCGCTGCGGCCGCTGCAACGGCGTGTTCAATGCCGCCGAGGTGCTGTTCGACATCGATACAGGCGCCCCGATACGGCTGGACCTGCCCCTGCTGGGCACGCCACCCGACCCGCCCGCAGCCGAGGACATGCCGCAGCCCGGCGCCGCGCCGCCGCCAGCGCAGCGCATCGACCCACGCTTCGAGCCGCCGCGCGGCGGGCGTGCCGAACCCGATGGGCCGCTGCTGCGCGCGCCCTCGCGCGAGGCCGACGACCCTGACGAGCCGATCGTCATCACCGACCATGTGCCGCCAGCCACGGCTGCGGGCCTGTCGATGAAAGGCACCGCCGACCCGGTCGAGACGGCCGCTGCAGCTGCCGGCAGCCCGGCGCGGCCGGCCGGTGCGGCTGCTGCGGCGCCGCCCGTCATGCCGGTCCTGCCCGCCATGCCCGCCATGCCCGTCCCGCCGGTGGCGCAGCAGGCCAGCCAGGCACAGGCTGCGCCCAGCTTCATGCGCCAGGCAGAGCGTGCCGCGCTGTGGCGCCAGCCGCTGGTGCGCCTGGGCCTGTGGGCCGGCGTCGTGCTGCTGGCGCTGGGCATGCTGCTGCAGATGGCGCTGCTGTGGCGCGACAGCCTGGCCGCGCACCTGCCCGGCAGCGCCCCGGCGCTGCAGGGGCTGTGCCGCCTGGCCGGCTGCAGCGTGCAGCCGCTGCGGCGCATCCAGCAACTGTCGGTGGAAAGCTCGGGCCTGACCCGGCTGGAGGGCTCCAGCCTCTACCGCCTGCAACTGGTGCTGCGCAACCGGGCCGACACCGCCGTGATGGTGCCTGCGCTCGACCTGACGCTCAACGACGGGCAGGGCCGGCTGGTGGCACGCCGGGTGCTGCCGTTGGCCGAGCTGGGCGTGGCGCAGCCGGCGCTACAGGCCGGGCAGGAACTGCCGATCAAGGTGTTGATGTCAACCGGCGAACGCCGCATCGACGGCTACACGCTGGAACTGTTCTATCCCTGAGGGCGCACTGCGCCTGCAG
>JBBRVT010000526.1:0-3138 GCA_038246615.1 Burkholderiales bacterium | reverse complement strand
GGTGGGTGCGGCCTCACGCCCGGCCGGCACGGGCCACTGGCGTTGCTGGGCGGCCAGGGCGCGCGCCCCGGCCTGGGCCAGCGCCTCGTCGCGCAGGGCCCAGGTGGCGTCGCCGGGAAGCACCGCCACCACGCCCGGCGCGGTCTGCCACTGCAGGGCACCGCCGGCATACAAGGCCTGCTGCACCCGCTGGGCCAGCGGCACCGGCGACGGGCCCAGCACGAACAGCGCGGCCGGCCCTTCGGCCGTGCCATGGCTGCTGGCCCAGCGCCCGCCGTTGTCTTGGCCCTGCAGCGCCACGCAGGCCGGGCCGCTGCCGGACTCGTCGGCACCGTCAGGCATCGGCAGTACACCCTGGCCGCTGAAGGCGAACCAGCGGGGCGTGAGCTGGGCATGGCCGCCCTCGGTGGCGTCGGCGGCGGGCTGTACCAGCCATTGCAGCTGCACCGTCTCGCCCGGAGCGTGGGTCACATCGTGCCAGGCCGGCTGGCCAGGGCGCGGCCGCAGGCGGCGGGGCGCGCCGGGCTGGGCGGGCAGCTCGGTGTGGCCGGCCCAACCGCCGGGCAGATGCAGGCCGGTCTGGCTGCGCGGGCCGGCGGGAAAGCGCAGGCGCAGCAGCAGCCGGGGCGGCTCGCCGGCCGGGCCGGCCAGCTGCGCGGTGACCTGCCACAGCACGGCGCAGGCGCCGGCATCGCCAGCGGGCCGCGGGTTGGTCTGTGCGGCCACCGGCTGCACCAGCAGCAAGGCCACGGTCAGCACCAGGGCGCGGCGCGGGCGCAGGCACAGGCGCGAGCACAAGCGCGAGCACAAGCGCGAGCACAAGCGCGAGCACAAGCACAAGCGCAACAGATGACGGCCGGTGCAACCAGCGGCGAGCCGGGCGGCGGCTGGGACCGATGCCACCAAGCTGCGCCAGATGCTCACTGTGACGGCTGCCGTGGTTGGCCCTGTTTCAGCCGGTCCAGCATGGCGCCCATCTGCTGGTGCAGCAGCTGCACCGCCTTCAGCGGCCGCACCATCACCTTGAAGTCGGTGATCCGGCCGGCGTCGTTCCAGCGGATCAGGTCGATGCCGTTGATCTGGATGCCGTCGATCTCGGTGCTGAACTCCAGCACCGCGTCATGCGTGCCGATGATCTCGCGTTCGTAGCGGAAGCTGGCGTTGTTCAGCACCTGCATCGCGCCCGTCAGGTATCGGGTGGTGATGGCCTTGCCGCGCTGCGGCGTGTGCACCACCGGTGAATGGAACACCACGTCGTCGTCCAGCAGGGTGTTCAGGGCGGCCATGTCACGCTGTTGGACCAGCCGGTGCCAGGCGTCGATCACTGGGGAACTGGGCATCGTTGCCTCCGGGCGTTCGGGTGGCGGGCCGTGCAGGCCCATGCGCCGATTCTCACCCGCCCGCCTGGCAGACTTTGCAGTGCACCGGTTTGGATGGGTGCTCCCGGTCCTGGGGTGCGCGCACGGTGCGCGGGCCACCGCGCCTGCTGTACGCCTGCCGTGCGCCTGCTGCGCACGGACTATGCGCCGGCTGAAACCTGGCGCAGCGAGCCCCGGTCGGCCTGCTGCGGCTGCGCCCGGGCCTCTGCCGCAGCCGGTGAACCCGCCATCCGTTCACACTTTGTTTCAGACCGGTGCGCTTCGACACAAAGCAACCTGGTTGTCTACGCATTCGGGTGGGGACCGGTGCGCCGGCAGAGTAAATCAGGCATGTATCCTGCGACTGAATCGACAAACGGGCCAGTTTTTGGGAGCTTTCATGCAATTCAGCCGTCACCTCATCGCCGTCGCGACGGTGCTGGCCACCGTCACGCTGGCGCGGGCGGACAGCGTGGTCAGCACGGCCACGCTGCCGACCCAGGCACCCACGCAGGCCGCGCCGCTCGCCGGCAGCGCGACCGAGACCAGGACATCCGAGACCTACGCCATGCTGCTGGCCGGTCTGGCCGCGCTGGGCTTGATCGCCAGCCGCCGCCGGCAAGTCTGAGCGGGCCTGATCGAAAGACGCTCAGCCTCGCAGGCCGGCGCGGCCCGCAGGGCGGCCGCCCTGCTCACATGCTGCGCCGGTACTGCCCGCCCACCTCGAACAGTGCGCTGGTGATCTGGCCCAGGCTGCAGCAGCGCACGGCCTCCATCAACACCGCGAAGACGTTGCCGTTGTCGATCACCGTCTGCTGCAGCCGCCGCAGCATGGCCGGCGCGTCGGCGGCATGGCGGGCGTGGAAGTCGGCCAGCCGCGCCAGCTGCGATTCCTTTTCTTCAGTGGTGCTGCGCGCCAGTTCGATCTGCTTCGGGTTCGGGTCTTCGTGCGGGTTGCGGAAGGTGTTCACGCCGATGATCGGGTACTCGCCGGTGTGCTTCTGCATCTCGTAGTGCATGCTTTCTTCCTGGATCTTGCTGCGCTGGTAGCCGGTCTCCATCGCACCCAGCACGCCGCCGCGGTCGGCGATCTTCTCGAACTCGGCCAGCACCGCTTCTTCCACCAGTTCGGTCAGGTCGTCGATGATGAACGCGCCCTGGTTGGGGTTCTCGTTCTTGGCCAGGCCCCATTCGCGGTTGATGATCAGCTGGATCGCCATCGCCCGGCGCACGCTGTCTTCGGTGGGCGTGGTGATCGCCTCGTCGAAGGCGTTGGTGTGCAGGCTGTTGCAGTTGTCGTAGATCGCGATCAGTGCCTGCAGCGTGGTGCGGATGTCGTTGAACTGGATCTCCTGCGCATGCAGGCTGCGGCCGCTGGTCTGCACGTGGTACTTCAGCTTCTGGCTGCGCTCGTTGGCGCCGTACTTGTCGCGCAGGGCCACCGCCCAGATGCGCCGCGCCACCCGGCCCAGCACGGTGTACTCCGGGTCCATGCCGTTGGAAAAGAAGAAGCTCAGGTTGGGCGCGAAGTCATCGATGTGCATGCCGCGCGCCAGGTAAGCCTCCACGAAGGTGAAGCCGTTGCTGAGCGTGAAGGCCAACTGGCTGATCGGGTTGGCGCCGGCCTCGGCGATGTGATAACCCGAGATCGACACGGAATAAAAGTTGCGCACGTTGTGGTGCACGAAGTACTCGGCGATGTCGCCCATCACCTTGAGCGAGAACTCGGTGGAGAAGATGCAGGTGTTCTGGCCCTGGTCTTCCTTCAGGATGTCGGCCT
>JBBRVT010000525.1:0-3139 GCA_038246615.1 Burkholderiales bacterium | reverse complement strand
TTTGCCAAGCCGCTGCGCCAGCAGGACGAGATCTTCAGCGAGCGCATCTCGCTGGTGTTCAAGCGGCTGCGGGTGGTGCGCATGGTCGACGCCAAGCGCAATGCGTTGGTCTATCTGACCTACAGCGACCGGTTGATCGAAGGCAGCCCGCAGAACGCAGTGACGGCGGTGGCGGTGGACCGCAGCCTGCCGATTCCGCTGAAATGAGCTGGCGCCGGCCGGCATTCGTGGGGGGGTGTCGCTGCGGTTGACTGCCAGGGCCGCATTCACGCGCAACATGCCGGCATGGCCGACAGCAAGCAGTTCTTCATCAGCTACAACCAGTCTGACCGGCAGATCGCCGAGTGGATCGCCTGGCAGCTGGAAGCCGCCGGCTACAGCGTGGTGATCCAGGCCTGGGACTTCGGCGCGGCGCAGAACTTCGTGCTGGCCATGGACCAGGCGGCGCAGACCGCCGACCGCACGCTGGTGGTGCTGTCGCCGGCCTTTCTGGCGTCGCGCTTCACCGCACCCGAATGGGCGGCCGCCTTCGCGCGCGACCCCACCGGCGCGCTGGGCCTGCTGCTGCCGGTGCGGGTGAAAGACTGCAACCCCGCCGGCCTGCTGGGCCAGATCGTCTACATCGACCTGGTCGGCGCCGCCAGCAAGGACGAGGCGCGCCAGCGCCTGCTGGCCGGCGTCGACCGGGCCCGCCGCAAGCCCGCCACCGAGCCCGACCTGCCGCCGCTGGAGCCCGGCACGCCGCACCGGCCCGGCCGGCCGGAGCCAACCTGGGTGGCCGACCTCGAAGCAGGCGCCGAGGTGGCGGTATCGGTGTTCTGGCGGGTGGTGCAGGCTGCAGGCGTGGCGCTGGTGGCGGCGCTGGGCTTTCACCTGCTGTTCGGCAGCCAGTTTCCGGCCTGGCAGGACGACGACCCGCGCGGCCTGGCGCTCACCGCCCTGGTGCTGGGCGCGCTGGTGGCGCTGGTGGCCGAAGGCCTGCGGCGCGCCTGGCGCAGGCGCCGCAGCCCGGTGTCGGCGGTGGTTCCCGGGGTGGGCCGATGATGACCGGCGCACCGCTGACCGCCAGGCGCCGTGCGCTGGCAGGCGCCGCCGGCCTGCTGTGGGTGTCGCGCCATGCGGCGTGGCTGGCGCTGGGCAGCTGGGTGGCGCCAGCCGCTGCCCAGCCCGAACCGAATGCTGCGGTGCAGCGCGCCAAGGCCAGGCTGGACGCGATCGACAGCCTGGTGGATGCGACCCGGTCTGCGGTGTCGAGCACCGACTGGTTGGGCCGTCGGCTCGGCAGCCTGGCGGCTGATTGGCCCACCAGTGATGCCGACAGCGCCCCGGCGCAGGCAGCGCTGCAGCAACTGAGGGCGGTTGCGCTGCCCGCGCTGCGGGCGGCGCAGCAGGCCTGGGTGGCAGCCGCTGCCGAGTCCGACCGCGCGGTGCTGGCGCACCTGGGCGCGGTGGCGCTCGTCGGTACCGCTGCGGCGCCCGACCGGCCCGCCGCCATGGTGCTGGTCGACACCCGCGCGGCCGAGCGCCGCCTGGCCCAGGGCGGGTACAAGCGGGCCGGCGTGGCAGGCCAACAGGCCCTGCAGACGGCCACTGGTACCGCGCAGGCGGCGCTGACTGCGCTGGACGCGATGCGCCGGCGCCGTGAAGGCGTGGACGCGCAACTCGCGCAAACGGCCAGCCACTGGGCCGAGCTGGGCGACACCTGGCGGGCGTTGCAGGCCCGGGCCGACGCAGCGGCCCGGGCCGGCGGGCTGCCGGCTGCCGCGCTGGCCGGCACCGGCTTGCAACCGGCCCGCGCGGCGTGGGCCCAGCCCGCCGGCGCTGTGGCGCCCCCGCAGGCGCCGGGCCAGGCCACCGCGCCATGGCGCGACTGGAAGACCGCCTGGGCCGACGCCGACCAGGCCAGCCGCGCCCGCTGGCTGCGCCAGGACGCCGCCGGGTTCGTGCAGCGCATGGTGCAGGCCGGTGCCGGTGGCTGCGCCGACGGCGCCAACACCGTCTGTGGTGACTGGCGCGCCGAGCAGCAGGCGCTGGCCGACGAGCTGGCCATGCAGCAGGCCTTGCTGGCTGGCGCCCTGGCGCGGCTGCAATCGGCACAGGCCGGTGCCGATGGCTTGCCGGCGCAACTGCAGGCGCATTGGCAGGCGCTGCAGACCTGGCGCGCCGGCCAGGCCGCCGCAGTGGCTGCTGCCACCGGCCCGGGCGCTGACGCCGTGCAGGCCGGCATCGTGGCTGGCCAGGCCGCGCTGCAGCGGCTGGAAGCCGCCCGTGATGGCGCCCGCCAGGCCTGGGTGGCGGCATGGGCAGCGCAGTACGGCAGCGCGCCGCCGCCCGACCTGTTGCGCCACAGAAGCGCGACGATGTCGTCCATGGCTGCACCGCCATCCGCGATGGCGTCGATGTTCGGCCAGCTCGATCGCCATGCGCTGCACTGCATGGCCGAGTTCGACGACGAGCCCGCCGGCTTCGGGGCCTACACCTATGTGCTGGTCGGCACCAGCGTGGGCCGCGACAGCCCGGGCGTCACCCAGCGCCTGCAGCGCTTGTTGTCGGCGCTGAGCGGCCTGCCGCCGGCCGACGAGATACCCGCCGACAAGCGCAGCGCCACCAACACCTTCGTGGTGCCGGCGCCGCAGCCCACCGGGCAGCGGCCGCGGCTGGACTACAACCTGCGGCTGGGCCAGTCGCTGATGAGCCATGTGCCGCCCGGCCTGCTGCAGCCCGGTGCCGCGCGGCGTGCGCTCGGCAGCGGCAACGGGCCCTTCCTGGTCACCCTGCCCGGCCGCCTGGCCGAGGCCCGCGCCGACTGGCCGGTGCTGTTTGCCGACCTGAGCCAGGTGCCCGAAGCGGTGGTGGTGGACGTGGTGCGCAGTTACATGGGCGACCTGTTGGGCCAGTTCAGCGTCACCCGCACCGCCTGGCAGCCACCGGCAGCGCAGCAGATGGCGCTGGTGCTGGTGCGCCTGGTGCAAGGCACGGGCGACCTGGTGCAGGCGGTGTTTCCGGCGGCGGTGGCGGCACCTGCCAGGCCCTGACCCAGGTCTGCGCCGGGGGCAGCCGAGCAGCCGGACTGCCGGGCTGCCGGGCTGCCGGGCTGCCGGGCAGGCGGGCAGCCGGCAGCGCTGGCTACCAGGCCAGC
>JBBRVT010000524.1:0-3139 GCA_038246615.1 Burkholderiales bacterium | reverse complement strand
TGCAGAAGGGCTGCCACATCGACCCGTGCCGGTGCCGGCGCACGCTGGGGGTTGGCCGTGGGTTCGTACACGGCGACGGTGCGGTTGTCGGGCTTGAGCCAGACGGTGGCGACGCGCTGCAGGTCGGCCTGGGTCAACCGCCTGATCTCGTCGCGGCGCAGGAAAAAGAGCCGCCAGTCGCCGAGCGCGATGGCCTCGCTCAACATCACGCCCACGGCCTCCGGGTCGGTGTAGGCCTGCTCCCAGCCGTTGAGCCACTGCACGCGCGCGCGCTCGAGCTCCTCGGTTGTGACGGGGCTGCGCGTCAGGCCGTCCAGCACCGCCGCCATCGCCGCGCGGGCCGCCGGCATGCTCTGCCCGGGGGCCAGCTGCGCGCCGGTGAAGAAGGGCCCGGGCTCGGCGAAGGGCAGGTCGAAGGCGAAGGTGCCGGCGGCCAGCTTCTTCTCGACCAGCGCCTTGTGCAGACGCCCGCCTGGCGTGTCGCCCAGCACGCGGCCCAGCAGCTCGATCGCGGCGTGGTCGGGATGCGATGCGGGCGGCACATGGTGGGCCATCAGCAGCATGGGCGCACCGCCGACGCGCCGCACCGTGACCTGGCGCTCGCCGTCCTGCGGCGGGTCCAGCGTGTAGGTGGGCGGCAGGCTGCGTGCCGGGCGCGGGATGGGGCCGAAAAATTCCTGCACCCAGGCCAGCACCTGGGCCGGGTCGAAGCGGCCGGCCACGATCAGCGTGGCGTTGTCGGGCTGGTACCACTGGCGGTAGAAAGCCTGCAGGCGCGAGATGTCGACGTTCTCGACATCGCTGCGCGCGCCGATCGTGCTCTTGCCGTAGTTGTGCCACTGGTACATGGCCGCCATCGTGCGTTGCATCAGCACCCGCCCGGGATTGTTCTCGCCCGCCTCCATCTCGTTGCGGACCACGGTCATCTCGCTGTCCAGATCCTTCTTGGCGATGAAGCTGTTGACCATGGCGTCGGCCTGCCACGACAGCATCCAGCGCAACTGCTCGTCGCTGGCGGCGAAGCTGGCGTAATAGTTTGTGCGGTCGACCCAGGTGGTGCCGTTGACACGCATGCCGCGGCGGCCGAACTCGGCCAGCGCATTGGGTGTCGTCGGCGTGCCCTTGAAGACCAGGTGCTCCAGCAGATGGGCCATGCCGGTTTCGCCATAGTTCTCGTGCCGGCTGCCGACCCGGTAGGTGAGGTTGACCGTGGTCGTGGGCTTGCTGGCGTCGGGCACCAGCAGGATCTGCAGGCCGTTGGGCAGTCGGTATTCGGTGATGCCTTCGACCTGGGTCGTGGCGGTGATGCCGGGCGGCAGTGGCGGCGTGTCGGCGGCGCGGGCCTGGCCCAATAGCAAGGCCAACAAGAACAGCAAGAGGAAGGGCAGGCGGGGGGTCATCATGGTCGCGGTGGGTGGTTCAAGGTCGGGCGTGTCGGGTTTGGCACGAAGCCCACGCGACTGAGGCCCCCTCAACCCGGGGGTGGGCGGTAGGCGTGGCTGTCATCTTCCCGCACGATAGTCGCATGGCACTTTGCTGTCAGACCACGGCCGCTCCCACCGCGAGCGGCCGGATTTTTTTTGACCCACCGGAAAGCCTCGACATGACCAAGACCCTGCTCGCCACCGCCGCCCTGCTCGTTGCCGTCAGCAGCCACGCCGCCGTGTCCATCCCGGCGCCGACCGCCGTGTACGCCAACACCTTTGACAACCTGGCCTCGGCCGGTGCGTCCAATGCCTGGGCCAACAACAGCACGATGTCGGGCTGGTCGCTGTTCAACGGCGTCGGCGGCGCCATCGCCACCTATGCGGCCGGCACCGGCAGCGGCACCGCCGGCGCTTTCTACAGCTTCGGCAGCACGGCGGGCGACCGCGCCTTTGGCGGCGTAGGCTCGGGCGGCACCTACTTCGGCTCCCCCTCCGCTGGCGCCGTGGCCGGTTACATCGCCGTGGCCTTCAGCAACGGTACTGGTCTGGTGCTGGACAGCTTCAGCGCCGGCTTCAACGGCGAGCAGTGGCGCAATGGCGGCAACGCCACCGCGCACACCATGGTGATGGAGTACGGCTTCGGCGCCAGCTTCGGCGCCGTCAGTGGCTGGACCGCACCGGGCGGCAGCTTCAACTTCACCGGCCCCATCGCCACCGCCACTGCGGCAGCGGTGGACGGCAACGTCGCCGGACTGATGACGGGCCTGGGCGGCACCATCGCCACCATCTGGGCACCGGGCGACACGCTGTGGCTGCGCTGGACCGAGCGCAACGAGTTGGGCAGCGACCATGGCTTGGCCATCGACAACTTCAGCTTCAGCGTCACCGCGGTGCCCGAGCCCGGCAGCCTGGCGCTGCTGATGGCCGGGTTGGGCGTGGTCGGCTTCGTGGCCCGCCGCCGCCGCGGCTGATGGTCTCGCGGGCCTGGCGCCCGCAGGTGGCCGGGCCCGCATGGGCCTGGCGCCGCTTTACCTGGACGAGGTTCACCTCGACAAACTTCGCCTCTGCAGGACGACCGCCCCATGATCACCCGCCCCGCTCCGCGCCCCGCCTTGCGTTCTGCACCGCGTTATGCACCTCGTCATTCACTGCGACCACAGCGCCTGCTGGCCCTGCTGGCCGCCGCGCTGCCACTGGCGCTGCTGGGCATGGCCGCGCCGGCCCAGGCCCGCATCGTGATCAGCCAAGTCTATGGCGGCGGCGGCAACACCGGCGCCACGTTCCGCAACGACTTCATCGAGATCTTCAACAACGCCACGCAGCCGGTGAACCTGAACGGCTGGGCGGTGCAGTACGCCAGCGGCGCCGGCGGCACCTGGCAGGTCACGGCCATAGGCAACAAGATCATTCCAGCGGGTGGATATCTGTTGATTCAGCAGGCCGCGGGCACCGGTGGCACCACCAACCTGCCTACCCCTGACGTCATCGGCACCATCGCCATGGGCGGCACGGCGGGCAAGGTTGCGTTGACACGCAGCATCACGGCGCTGAGCGGCGCCACGCCCAGCGGCGGCGACCTGGCCGACGCGGTCGGCTACGGCGCAGCCTCGCAAATCGAGGGTTCGCCCACCCCGGCCACCGCCAACGCCACGGCCGCACTGCGCAACGTGGGTGGCTGCACCGACACCAACAACAACAGCCTCGACTTCACC
>JBBRVT010000523.1:0-3151 GCA_038246615.1 Burkholderiales bacterium | reverse complement strand
CAGCCCCTACGCCCATGCCGACATCACCGGCATCGACGTGACGGATGCCCTCGCCATGCCCGGCGTGGTGGCCATCTACACCGGGGCCGATCTGGCCGCCGCTGGCGTCAAGCCGATGGCCGGCGTGCCCTTCCCGCGGCCTGACGGCCAGCCCGGCGCCACGGCGCTGCGCCGCGCCCTGGCCGACGGCCGCGTGCGCTTCGTCGGCGAGGCAGTGGCGGTGGTGGTGGCCGACAGCATCGACCAGGCCCGCGCTGCGGCCGACGCCGTCGTGGTCGATTACAACCAGCTGCCGGCGGTGGTGAACGCCTTCGACGCGATGGCGCCCGGCGCCCCGGCGTTGTGCGACGCCGCGCCCGACAACATCAGCGCCGGCATGGCGCATGGCGATGCGGCCGCCACCGCGGCGGCGTTTGCCGCTGCGGCATACACCGTGTCGGTGGACGTGGACAACCAGCGCCTGGCGCCCAGTCCGATCGAGCCGCGCGCTGTCTCGGCCCGGGTGCCGGCCAGCGGCCCGGACGCCGGCCGCCTGGTGGTGCGCCTGTCCAGCCAGATGCCCACGGCGGTGCGCGGCGGCCTGGTCGATGCCATCCCCGGCCTCACGCCCGAAGCCGTGCGGGTGCTGGTGGGTGATGTCGGCGGCGGCTTCGGCATGAAGACCGGCATCTACCCCGAGGACATCGCCATCGGCTTTGCCGCCTGGACGCTGAAGCGCCCGGTGAAGTGGCGCGCCGACCGCGTCGATGAATTCCTGGGCGCGGTACACGGCCGCGACGTGGTCAGCCGCGCCGAACTGGCGCTGGACGCCGACGGCCGGGTGCTGGCGCTGCGCGTCAAGGGCTATGCCAACGTGGGCGCCTACGGCACGGCCACCGGCATCGCCATCCAGGTGCTGATCGGGCCGTGGGTGTCGACCAGCGTCTACGACATCCCGTTGGTCGACGAGCAGTTCATCGCGGTGCTGACCAACACCACGCCCACCGGTGCCTACCGTGGCGCCGGCCGGCCCGAGGCCATCTACCTGACCGAGCGGCTGATGGATGCGGCCGCCCGCAAGCTGCGCATGGACCCGGCCGAGCTGCGCCGCCGCAACATGGTCCGCCCCGAGCAGATGCCCTACAAGAACGCGATGGGCCAGGTGTACGACTCCGGCGCGTTCGCGCAGATCCTCGACCAGGGCCTGGCCTTGGCCGACTGGACCGGCTTTGCCGCCCGGCGTGCCGCATCAGAAGCTGCAGGCAAGCTGCGTGGTCGCGGCATCGCCACCTTCCTGGAATGGACCGGCGGCAATGCGCTGACCGAGACGGTGACGGTCAACGTCACCGCCGACGGCTACATCGAGCTGGGCTCGGCCACCCAGGCCATGGGCCAGGGCATCGCCACCAGCTATGCCCAGCTGGCGGTGGACGTGTTCGGCGTGCCGATCGACCGCATCCGCGTGCTGCAGGGCGACACCGACCGGGCCAACGGCTTCGGCAGCGCTGGCTCGCGCTCGCTGTTCACCGGCGGGTCGGCGGTCAGTGTGGCATCGAAGAAGACTGTGGAAGACGCCAAGACCCTGGCAGCCGAGGCACTGGAAGCCCCGGCGGCCGACATCGAATACCTGGCCGGCCGCTTCAACGTGGCGGGCACCGACCTGGGCATCGGACTGTTCGAGCTGGCCGCGCGCCAGGTGGGCGGGCGCATCACTGCCACCGACGGCGCCACCGCCGGCGGTCCCACCTGGCCCAACGGCTGCCATGTCTGCGAGGTGGAGATCGACCCCGCCACTGGCGAGGTGGCGGTGGTGGCCTATGCCTCGGTCAACGACATCGGCCGGGTCGTCAGCCCGACCATCGTCGAAGGCCAGATCGAGGGTGGTGCGGTGCAGGGCATCGGCCAGGCGCTGTGCGAGCGCGTGGCCTACGACCGCGAGACCGGCCAGCTGCAGAGCGCCAGCTTCATGGACTACGCGCTGCCGCATGCCGACGGCTTCCTCGGCTTCAAGACAGTCTTCGACACCAGCATCCCGTGCAAGACCAACACCCTGGGCGTGAAGGGCGTGGGCGAGCTCGGCACCATCGGCGCCACGCCGGCGGTCGTGAATGCGGTGATCGACGCGCTGGACCATGCTGGCCTGGGCGCGGCGGCCGAGGCCATCCAGATGCCGGTGACGGCCGAGCGGGTGTGGCGGGCGCTGCATCTGAAGCAGTTCGACCCCTCGCCTTACCAGGCCTGACCGGGCCGGATGGGAACCAGGCGCCTTCGGGCGCCTTTTAAATGGCCGGGTCACGAACCATCGCCGTGCTGCGATTTTGATCTGTTGGACGGAGGATCTTGATGTCGATCACAGTGCCGTTGTCCCCCAAGTTCCAGGTCGTGATCCCGCGCGACATCCGCCGGGCGCTGGCCTTGGTGCCCGGCCAACGCCTGCTGGCCAGGCTGGTGGGTGACCGGATCGAACTGGTGCCGATCCAGCCGATGTCGGCGATGCGGGGGCTGTTCGCCGGCATCGACACCGCCGTGCCCGCCGACGACCCCGAGCGGCACGCCAGCGCGCCATGAACGTCGTCGACTCCTGCGGCTGGCTGGAGTACCTGGCCGACGGACCGAATGCGGCGTTTTTCGAGCCGGCGCTGACCGATGAGGACCAGCTTGTGGTGCCGGCCATCACGCTGTTCGAAGTGGCCTGGGTGCTGGTGCGCCAACGCGGGCCGGCGGCGGCGGAGACGGCACTGGGCTTCATGGCGCGCGGCCGGGTGGTCGACCCTGACCTGGCGGCGTCGCTGCGGGCTGCCCGGTCAGCCGTGCAACACCAGCTGGCAATGGCCGATGCGCTGATCTGGCAGGCCGCCATCGACCATGCCGCCGTGCTGTGGACTCAGGACGCCGGTCTGGCCGCTGTGCCGGGTATGCGCTACCAGCGCCGGCCCGGCTGAGCCTGCACCTCGGGCTGCAGGTCGGGGGCCGATCTCAGGCCGCGCGCAGGCAGTCCACGATCTGCAGCCGCGCGGCCCGCCAGGCGGGGATGAAGCCGCCCACCACGCCCATCGCCAGCGCGAAGGCCAGTGCCTGCCAGGCGATCGTGGGGGTCAGCACGAAGCGGAAGGCCAGTTCGGCGAAGGTCTGGAAGTTGGTGGTCGACACGTCCACCGCCTGCATGCTGCTG
>JBBRVT010000522.1:0-3159 GCA_038246615.1 Burkholderiales bacterium | reverse complement strand
TGCCACAGGCTGGCGGCGGTGTGGCCACCGTCGTGCATGGGGATGCTGGCGCAACCCACCGTCACGTCCAGGCCGTTGCGCAGCATGAAGTGGGCCAGTGCGCCCCACAGCATCAGGATCACGCCACCGGTGCGGTAGTCCGGGTCGGTGCAGGAGCGGCCCAGTTCGGCAATGCGCGGACGCAGGGCCTCGAGCCGGGACAGATCGAATTCCGCATCGCTGTAGAGTCCCCCGGCGCGGCCCGCCGCCACTGGCGTCAGCACCCGGTAGGTGCCGACCACGCACGAGGGTGCGTTTGCGGTCTCCACGGTCTGCACCAGCAGGTGTTCACAATGCGCATCGAAGCGGTCGGCATCGAGCCCGGGTTCAGTGCCCGGTGGTGGCGACAGGCGAGCCCCCATCTCGTCGGCAAACACGCGGTAGCGCAACCGCTGCGCTTGTTTCACCTGATCTGCGTGGCGGGCCCAGACGGCTTCGATCCGGGTGCCCGGCATTGCCGTCGCGGTGTCGCTGCGCGCCGTCTGCCGGGCTGCGATCGATGCGGCAAGCGGCAAGTCTTGCGGGTGGTTCGGGCGATGCGTGTTAGACGTGTTCATCGCCCGAATGGTCCGGTCCAGATGTGACGCGGCCGTGAACCCGTCATGTCAAAACCGTGTCAGCGTGCCGGCGCGACGACCCGGCACCTGCCGGCGGTCAGTCGCGCCGACGAAACGCCAGCCAGCCGGCCACCACGGTGAAGCTCAGCACGATCAGCGCGATGACCAGGAAGCCGTGCGGGCTGTCGGCCCATGGGATGCCACCCACGTTCATGCCCAGCAGGCCGGCAATGATGTTGATCGGCAAGGCCAGCACGGTCACCACGGTCAGCGTGAACAGGCTGCGGTTGGTCTGCTCGCCGACCTGGGCCGTGATCTCTTCCTGCAGCAGCTTGATGCGCTCCTGCAGCGCGGCGAGGTCACGCAGCACCAGCGAGAACTCCTCGGTAGACTGGCGCAGGTCGTCAAGATCATGCTCGTCAAGCCAGGGCGGTGGCTGGCGCAACAGTCGGAACAGCGCGCCTGGCTCGGGCGCCAGCAGCCGCTGCAAGCGCACCAATACGCGCCGCAGCTTGCCCAGCGCAGCACGCTGTGCCCGGAACTGCCCGCGCTGCAGGTTGTCTTCGACGGTATCCACCTGCAACGTGGCATCGCGCACGATGCGCACCAGCACATCGCCTTGGTCGCGCAGCAGGTGGTTGAGCAGCGTCACCGGCGAGCTGAAGCGGGTCCCCTCCTTGACCGACCGCCGCAGCTGATCGACCGAGCGCAGCGGGTGCAGGCGGGCGCTGACGGCCAGCCGCTCGTTCACCGTCATCCACAGCGACGCGATCTCAGAGGGATCGAACGAGAACTCGAAGGCCACGTCGTTGACCACGGCCACCAGGTGATTGGCAGCATCCTCGATGCGGGTGGTGCGAGAGCCTTCGCGCAGGGCCTCGAAAAACTCGGGCGCCAAGGGCAGATGGGTGCGCATCCACGATTCCGCAGACGCGTCGGCGAGGTTGAAGTGCAGCCAGACGAAGCTGCGGTGCTGCGTGCCTGGCGGCTCGGCCAGCCAGGCCAGCGCCTCGGCCAGCGAGATCGGGTGGCCCGGTTGCCCGTCTGCGAACCTGAAGCCGCAGATCAGGCCGTTGGGATCCGATCCATAGGCTGCGGGCATCGACAGGGTGGCCATCGCCGCATTGTGGCTGCGTACCAAGCCGTCCGAGGCCGACCGAAGCAGGGCGGCTGTCACGGCACGGTCACGTGCAGCGTCGAGTATCGCCACACCGTTGTCACAACGCCAGGAGCCGCCTTGACCACCATCGACCTCATCTACTTCAACGCCGGCGGCGGGCACCGTGCCGCCGCGCAGGCCCTGCAGACCTCGATCCGCCAGCAAGGCCGGCCATGGCAGGTGCGCTGCGTCAATCTGGTGGAGATGCTCGATCCGCAGGCCCGCTTCCGCCACATCACCGGCGTGGCGCCGGAGGATCTCTACAACAAGCGGCTGGCTGGCGGCTGGACGTTGGGCCTGGCCACCGAGCTGAAGTGGCTGCAGCGCGTGATCAGAGCCAGTCATGCCACCCTGGTGCAGCGGCTGCAACAGCATTGGTTGACGGCCGAGCCGGATCTGGTGGTGTCGCTGATCCCGAACTTCAACCGGGCGCTGCACGACAGCCTGGCCGTTGCGGCACCGGGCGTGCCGTTCGTGACGGTGATGACCGACATGGCCGATCTGCCGCCTCACTTCTGGATCGAGCCCGACCTCGACCAGCACGTGGTGTGCGGCACGGACCATGCCGTGCGGCAGGCGCTGGCGGCGGGTTGCGACGCGCGCCGAGTGCACCGGACCTCTGGCATGGTGATCCGCCCCGATTTCTACCAAGCCCCGGACCATGATCGAGCGGCCGAGCAGGCCCGGCTAGGGCTGGACCCGACACGCCCGACCGGGGTGGTGATGTTCGGCGGCCAGGGATCGATGGCGATGCTGACGATTGCGCGCCAGTTGAGCGACATGCAACTGGTGCTGATGTGCGGCCACCATCAGGTGCTGGCGCAGCGGCTGCGCGCGTTGCCGACTGTGGCAAGGCATGCGGTGGTCGATTTCACACCCGAGGTGCGACGCCACCTGTCGGTGGGCGACTTTTTCCTCGGCAAGCCCGGGCCGGGTTGC
The DNA here is from genome assembly GCA_038246615.1 of Burkholderiales bacterium. GTDB lineage: Bacteria > Pseudomonadota > Gammaproteobacteria > Burkholderiales > Burkholderiaceae_C > Pseudaquabacterium. The sequence goes on along the minus strand of JBBRVT010000522.1, from coordinate 465 downwards.
CTGAGCGAAGCCGTGCAGCAAGGCCTGCCGGTCTTGACGGTGCGCAATGCCTGGACCATGCCGCAGGAGCGATACAACACCGATTGGGTGGAGGAGGTCGGCGTGGGTACAGTTGGGCGGTCGCTGCGACAGATCCGCCCTCAGGTGCTGCAGATGGTGGAGCGACTGGGTGATTTCAAGGCGGCCGTGCAGCGCCAGTGCAACCGGGCCGTCTTTGAAGTGCCGGACATTCTGGCGGGCATCCTGCAAACTGCCGCCTGCAAGCAACGCACCGGCCCCCTGACCGATCAGCTTTCCAAACCGGAATTCGTCTCATGGTAACCACAGTTCAACGCGCCGACACAGTGACCGTCTACGCCTTCATGGTCTTCGACCTGAACACGCGTGAGAGGGTGCCGGGCAGTTTCAAGGCCACGCGCGAGGCGATTGCCGCCATGTTCGAGGCCGAGCGGCTGGATGCCACGG
>JBBRVT010000521.1:0-3161 GCA_038246615.1 Burkholderiales bacterium | reverse complement strand
ATTGTCCCCAGCCTGCCCGGCGCCGGGCTGAAAATGCGCGCCATCGAAACGACACCGATCAAACTTCAGCCGAATCGACCGGCAACGGCCGTTAAGCTGTCGGCCATGACCAGCACCCGTCTTCTTCGCCGCCACCTGCTCACCCTGCTGCTGGCCCTGGCCGCCAGCGGCACGGCCCAGGCCTGTGGCCGGCTCACCCTGGCCAACATGAACTGGCAGTCGGCTGAACTGCTGGCCCAGGTCGACCGGCTGATCCTGCAGGCCGGCTACGGCTGCCAGGTCGACCTGGTGCCCGGCGACACCCTGCCCACCCTGACCAGCATGATGGCCAAGGGCCAGCCCGACGTGGCGCCCGAGGCCTGGATCAACGGCGTGCGCGAGCCAATGCTGAAGGCGGTGGCCGCCGGCCGCCTGCACCTGGCCGGCACCGCGCTGCGCGACGGTGGCATCGAGGGCTGGTGGATCCCCAAGTTCGTCGCCGATGCCCACCCCGAGATCCGCAGCATCGCCGACGCGCTGAAGCGGCCCGACCTCTTCCCCGCGCCCGAGAACCGGCAGCAGGGCGCGGTGCACAACTGCCCGGCGGGCTGGCAGTGCCAGATCGTCATGGCCAACCTGTTCAAGGCCCACGGCGCGGCAGCCAAGGGCTTCGTGCTGGTCGACCCCGGCACCGCCGCCGCGCTGGACGGCACCGTGGCCCGCGCCCACCAGCGCCAGCAGGGCTGGCTGGGCTACTACTGGTCGCCCACCGCGCTGCTGGGGCAATACGCCATGGTCAAGCTGGCCGAAGGCGTGCCGCACGACAACGCCGAATGGCAGCGCTGCACCAGCGTGGCCGGCTGCGCCGCGCCCAAGCCCAACGCCTGGCCGCGCGCCGAGGTGTACACCCTGGTGACCGACCGCTTCAAGTTGGCCGGCGGCCCCGCCTATGCCTACCTGGCCCGCCGCAGCTGGGACAGCGCCACCGTGAACGCCATGCTGGCCTGGATGGTGGCGCAGCAGGCCACTGGCGAGCAGGGCGCGCGCCAGTTCCTCAAGACCCGGCCCGAGCTCTGGCAGGCCTGGGTGGACCCGGCCGTGGCCGCGCGGGTGCGCGCTGCGCTGTGATCGGCCGGCCCTGATGCGCCGGCCTGGATGCAACCGGCCCTGATGCAACCGGCCCTGATGCACCGGCCCTGATGCACCGCCCCTGATGTACCGCCCCTGATGCACCGGCCGTGACCACAGGCTTCCCGGCACTGGATGCCGACACCCTCACCGCGCTGAAGCAGGCCATCGATCAGGGCTTTCTGGCCTTCAGCCAGCGCCACGGCGTCGCCATCGAGACCGCCTTCACGCCGCTGCAACGCCTGCTGATCGGCGTCGAGCAGGCCCTGCTGGCCACGCCCTGGCCGCTGCTGCTGGCGGCGGTGGCGGCGCTGGCCTGGGGCGCGTCACGCCGCTGGCCGCTGGCGCTGGGCAGCGCGGCCACGCTGGCGCTGCTGGGGCTGTTCGGCCTGTGGGACGACACCCTCAAGACCCTGGCCATGGTGCTGGTGGCCACGGCGCTGGCGGTGGCCATCGGCGCGCCGCTGGGCGTGGCCATGGCCCGTGCGCCGCGGCTGCAGCGGCTGCTGAACCCGCTGCTCGACCTGATGCAGACCCTGCCCAGCTTCGTCTACCTGATCCCGGCGGTCATGCTGCTGGGCATCGGCCGGGTGCCGGGCCTGCTGGCGGTGGTGGTGTACGCGCTGCCGCCGATGGTGCGGCTCACCAGCCTGGGCCTGCGCGAGGTCGACCGGGACGTGCTGGAGGCGGCCGATGCCTATGGCGCCACACCCTGGCAGAAGCTGTGGGGCGTGCAGCTGCCGCTGGCCCTGCCCACGCTGATGGCCGGCATCAACCAGACCATCATGATGGCGCTGGCCATGGTGGTGGTGGCGGCGATGATCGGCGTGCAGGGCCTGGGCCAGCCGGTGCTCAGGGCCATCAACAACCAGTACTTCGCGCTGGGGCTGTTCAATGGCCTGGCCATCGTGGCGATTGCGGTGGTCTTCGACCGCATCGCCCAGGCCTGGGGCTGGCGCCTGCAGCGGCACCGGCAGCCGCACCGGCAGCCCGGCCATGGCTGAGCACGCACCCGCACCCGCACCCGCACCCGCACCCGCACCCGCACCCGCACCCGCACCCGCGCTGCAGCTGCAGGGGCTGGGCAAGCGCTATGCCGGCGCGGCGCGGCCGGCGCTGGACGGCGTCGACCTGCAACTGCCTGCCGGCGCCATCTCGGTGGTGATGGGGCTTTCAGGCTCGGGCAAGAGCACCCTGCTGCGGCTGGTCAACCGGCTGGTGGAACCCAGCGCCGGCCGGGTGCTGTGCGGCACGGTGGACGTGACGGCGCTGGCTGCGGAGCCGCTGCGCCAATGGCGCCAGCAGACCACGGCGATGGTGTTCCAGGGCTATGCACTGCTGCCGCACCGCAACGTGCTGCAGAACGTGGCGTACCCGCTGCGGCTGCGCGGCATGCCGGCGGCTGAAGCGGCGGGCCAGGCGCGCCAGTGGCTGCAGCGGGTGGGGCTGGCGGGGTCGGACGTGGCCTGGCCGGCTGCGCTGTCGGGCGGCATGCAGCAGCGGGTGGGCCTGGCCCGGGCGCTGGCGGCCGACGCGCCGGTGCTGCTGATGGACGAGCCCTTTGCCGCGCTCGACCCGCTGTACCGGCGTGAGATGCAGGACCTGCTGCTGGGCCTGCAGCAGCAGTTGCGCAAGACGGTGGTGTTCATCACCCATGACCTGGACGAGGCGCTGCGCCTGGCCGACCACCTGGTGCTGCTGCGCGACGGCCGGGTGGTGCAGCAGGGCGACCCGGCCGCCACCGTGCTGCAGCCTGCCGATGCCCAGGTGGCCGACTTCGTGCGCGGGCTGCACCGCGGCCGCCTGCTGCGCTGCGCGGCGCTGGCGCAGCCCGGCGGCCCGGTGCCCGGCGTGCCGGTGCTGGCTGCGTCTGCCACGCTGGCCGAGGCTGCGCGCGCGATGCTGGACGCCGGCAGCAGCCAGGCCAGTGTGCAGGCAACCGATGGCAGCCATCTGGGCCGGTTGACGCTGGATGCCGTGGTGCGCCAACTTGCTGCCTGACTTGCCGCCTGACTGGCCGCCAGACCAGCGCAGGCCTGCGGGATAGCGAGCAT
>JBBRVT010000520.1:0-3162 GCA_038246615.1 Burkholderiales bacterium | reverse complement strand
GTTCCTTCTGGTACTCCTCGGGCTGACCATCGCCGACAACCAAGGCCTCATCGATCAGGTTCTCCAGCTCGGCGCGCGCGCTGTCGAAGTTCAGCACTGGGTCCAGGTGCGGGTTGTAGGCCCATTCCTTCTTCGGCTGCTGCGGATCGCTGGCCTCGCTGACCAGGCCCACCTCGGGATTGTTCTTGCGGCGGTCGGCGTGGCGGTAGCTCAGAACCTGCGCTTCTTCGCCAGCATCTGCGGCACGCAGCTTGGGCTTGGCGGCAGGCTTCTTCGTCACCTGCGGGTCACCTGGAAAACCAGCGGCACCGTCGGCCGCTGCCGCAGCGCCGCTCTCCAGCTCAAAGGCCTCGCTGCCTGGCGCCGCAGCGGCGGCGCGCGCCGTCGAGCCGCCTCGTCCCTTGCCTTTGACCACCAAGCCGCGCGCCACCAGGGCTTCGCGCAGTTGGGTGAAGTCGTCCGCGCTGGCCTTCAGGCTGGCATCCGCCGCAGCTTGCGTCCACAAGGTCAACAACTGGCCGTTGGCTACGGTGCTGCCATTGACGGGCAGCAAGCCCAGCAGCAGGGCTTCCAGTTGTTCTTGTCGTTCGGCCTTCGTCATTGATCTTCCCTGTGCAAGCGAGATGCAGTCTTGTTGTGAGGCAGTTGGGTCAGCGGTGCCGTTGAGGCGGCTCGTCAAGGCACCAAAACCAGCGAGGCCAGTGGCCACACGGCGTAACGGAGCCCAGCGGCCATCTGCTCATCGGTCGGGCGCTTCAGGCTGCGGAACAAGGTGTCCTCCGTAGCAGCCACGTCGGCACGAACAGACACCACGCTGCCGTCCTTGATGCGCGGCACGTTCTGGCAGGCCCTGATGACAGCGGCACGTTGCTGGCCACCCAGTTCAACGGGCTCACCGGTCGGCGCCAGTGCATAGCAGTGCAAGGTGAGGCCACGTTCAGCCCACACCCCACGCTCTTGTTCCAGCCTTTGACGCAGGAAAGCCAGGATGACGGCGCCCTCGGTTTCAGGGCCTAAAAAGTCAAGCCCTGCGGGTCGGTTCAGGAAGGCCAAGCCCACTTTTCGCGACGGCCCGAAGGGCTGCCCCAGCGCGGTCAGCACCGCATCCACGTTAAGGCCGAGTTGGTGCACGTCTGAGCCGTCGGCAGCAACGGCGCGCAGGCCGCCGGTGTCGCCGCAGGCAAAGGTGCGGCCCGCAAAGCGGATGGTGGGCACGGCTTCTTCGACGGCAACGATCTCGTTGTCCTGGAACGTGAAGGTGCCGAACGTGGCGGCTTCGCCATCGTCTGCACCGCAGTGCTTGACGAGGAAGTGGCCCAGATCCGCCCAGTGAGCCTCACCCGGCTCGGTAGCGCGGATCTGTTCGGCCTGCTTGCGGTAGGCCTCGTCAAAGGAACTCCAAGACCTGAAGCCTTCGGTGACCAGCCGCCCGATCTGCTGGATGGCCGGGTCGTCCAGGCCCACCGTGCCAGTGACATCGCTGAGAACGGTCTCCAGCTCTTTGGGCGGCACCAGCGACATCACGCGGCTGAAGAGAGATTCGAACTGTTCTGGGTCCAGGTGCTGGGAGATGAGTGCGAGTTTGTCGCGGGCCACGCGGTACATGTCGACTTCGCGGCTGCCCTTGGCCACAACGGTGTCGATGATCACGGTCTTGCGCGAGCCGAACCGGTGGATGCGGCCGATGCGCTGCTCCATGTCCATCGGGTTCCAAGGCACGTCCAGGTGAATGAGGCGGCGCGCCCGCTGCATGTTCAGACCCTCGCCACCCGCGCGGGACGACACCAGAAAGCGCGGCCCGTCGTCGGACTGGAAGCGCGCCACCTCGGCCAGCCGGTCGTCGTCGGACTGGTTGCCGATGATCAGTGCAGGTTTCTGGCCGTAGCGGCGCTCCAGGATGCCGGCCACCACCGTGACGGTTTCGACAGGCTGCGCGAAGAGCACCACCTTCTCATCGCCGGCAGCGTCGATCAGGCCGCACACCGCATCCCACTTCGCGTGCGCAACATCCGTAGCAACCAAACGAACGCCCTCGTCCAGAAGCTGGGCCAGGTGCTCGGCATCAGGCTTCCATTCTTCTTCGTCGAGCTCTTCGTCTTCGAGTGACTCCTCTTCGATGGCTCGCAAGCCCACCTGCCGTGACAGGCGTTCGAAGAGTTGTTCCAGCGGTTCATTGGCTGGCCCGCCGCGATACGGACGCAGCGCGGCGATGGCGCGCGTGAGCGGCGGGTGCCCCAAGGACCAGCCCAGACGGCGCATGGCCAGTCGAACCAGGAACCCGATGCCGGCTTGCACGCTGGAGGCGGCCCATTGCAGCGCCTGGCCCTTGGCCCAACCCGCGGCGCGGGCCTTGGCGCCGGTGGGCCCTTCGGCGTCGTAAAGGGCGCCAATGCCCAGGTACCAGCGCTCGTAGGTCTGGCCGAGGCTCACAAGGGTGGGTTGGCGGATCTCGCGCGCGGGGAAGAGCGGCGCTCCACGCCAGTCACGCACGCGGTCCTTGGTCCGGAAGATCACCCGACCCGCGGCACCCGCCACGCTCTTGCCGTCGTCAGACAGCAGGCGCAGGATGTTCTTGAATCGTGCCTCATTGCCTTGGTGCGGCGTGCCGCTCATCAGCACCAGGCGGCCCGTGCTCGGCATGGCCTTGACGATCTGCGTGACCAACTTGAATGACTGATTCGGCTTGCCGCCGTCGGGGTCCCAGTCAGAGAGGTGGTGGCACTCGTCGACGATGAGTACGTCCCACGGCCCACTGGCCGCCACCTTGTCGAGGTTGGCGCCGAAGACGGCCTTGTGGATGCTGGCCACGACCACCTTGTCGGCATCCAGGCGCGCGTCACCGAAAGCTCCAGCCACCCAAGCGCGGGCGTTGATCTCCAACTTGTCGCGCAATTCGTTCACCACATTGCGGACCAGCCGCGCGGGGGCGAGGTACAGGATGCGCGTGGCAGGGTTGCGATCAATCAGCCGGCGCATCAACAGGCCGGCTTCGATGGTCTTGCCCAGACCGACCTCGTCCCCAATCAGCACCTTGCGCAGATCGGGGCGTTCGAGAATGTGCTGAACCAGGCTGACCTGGTGCATCAGCGTGGCGGCCTTGCGAGCGTCCAGCCTTCGCTGCGGGTCCTCGGCCACCAGGAAAGCAGCGTAGAGCCGGGCCAG
>JBBRVT010000519.1:0-3173 GCA_038246615.1 Burkholderiales bacterium | reverse complement strand
CCGCCTGAAGCAGCTGGCCGCCACCCAGGGCCGCGAGATCTCGGTGGTGGTGCTCGAGAAGGGCAGCGAGCCCGGCGCGCACATCCTGTCGGGCGCGGTGATGGACCCGATCGCCATCACCGAGCTGATCCCCAACTGGCGCGACCTGGGCGCACCGCTGCATCAGCCGGTCACCGGCGACCTGCTGCTGCAGCTCACCGAAGACGGCACCGCCACCATCCCCGACTGGCTGATGCCCACCTGCTTCCACAACGAAGGCAACTACGTCATCAGCCTGGGTGCGGTGACGAAGTGGCTGGGTGAGCAGGCCGAGGCGCTGGGCGTGGAAGTGTTCCCCGGCTTCACTGCGGCTGAAGTGTTGTACGACGACCAGGGCCGCGTGCGCGGCGTGGCCACCGGCAACCTGGGCCTGGGCAAGGACGGCGAGCCGACCGACAACTTCCAGCTCGGCATGGAACTGCTGGGCAAGTACACCATCTTTGCCGAAGGCGCGCGTGGCCACCTGGGCAGGCAGCTGACCGCACGGTACAAGCTGGACGAAGGGCGCGACCCGGCCAGCTATGCCATCGGCATCAAGGAGCTGTGGGAAGTGCCGCCCGACAAGGCCCGGCCCGGCCTGGTGGTGCACAGCAGCGGCTGGCCGGTGGAAGACGGCAGCTTCGGCGGCGGCTTCATCTACCACCTGGAAGGCAACAAGGTGACGCTGGGCTATGTGCTGGGGCTCGACTACCAGAACCCCTGGATGAACCCGTTCGAGGAGATGCAGCGCTGGAAGACGCACCATTCGATCCGCGCCCACATCGAAGGTGGCAAGCGCATCGGTTACGGCGCACGCGCCATCAACAACGGCGGCCTGCAGAGCATGCCCAAGCTGGTGTTCCCGGGCGGGGCGCTGATCGGCTGCGACGCCGGCATGCTCAACGCCGCGCGCATCAAGGGCAGCCATGCCGCCATCAAGACCGGCATGCTGGCCGCTGAAGCCGCCGCCGAAGCCCTGGCCGCCGGCCGCAGTCACGACGAGCTTGCCGCCTACCCCGCCGCCTTCGAGAAGAGCTGGCTGCACGCCGAGCTGAAGCAGACGCGCAACTTCAAGCCGTGGTTCAAGAAGGGCCAAATGGTGGGCACACTGATGACAGGCATCGAGCAATGGCTGATGCCCAAGGTCAAATGGGTGCCGCCCTGGACCATCCGCAACAGCGTGCCCGACCACGCCAGGTTGCTGCCGGCGGCCGATTGCCCGCAGATCAACTACCCCAAGCCCGACGGCAAGCTCACCTTCGACGTGCTGAGTTCGGTGTTCGTCAGCAACACCAACCATGAAGAAAACCAGCCGGCGCACCTGACACTGAAAGACGCCAGTGTGCCGGTGGGCATCAACCTGGCGAAGTACGCCGGGCCCGAGAGCCGCTACTGCCCGGCCGGGGTGTATGAGTTCGTCAAGAACGAAGACGGCAGCGACCGCCTGCAGATCAACGCGCAGAACTGCGTGCACTGCAAGACCTGCGACATCAAGGACCCGACGCAGAACATCGTGTGGGTCACGCCCGAAGGCGGCGGCGGGCCCAATTACGCCGGCATGTGACGGCATGAACGCGCCCGCCCGGCCGGCGCCGGGCGGCGCACCGACAGGCGCGGGAACAGCCTCGGCTTTCGGGCCTTGATGCCGGTTTGACGCGGCGCGGCGGCGCCAACAATCCGGGCACATCATGAAAGCGCCCCGCCTCCACGAGCTGACGGCGCGCGTGGTGGCCTGGCACAACCGCCACCCGCTCGCGCAACGCATCGGAGCCTCGCAGGTGCACAGCATCGGCGAGGTGCAACTGCCGTTCGTCGCTGCGCAGGCCTGGGGCGGTGCGGCCGACATGGCCGCACCGCCGCCGGCACCGGCACCGGCGCGGCCAGACCAGGGCCCGACGCTGGCCCAGGCCCTGGCACAGCGCAACGCGCGCCAGGCAGCCGCCGCCCCGGCTGCCGAAGCCGCCGGCAGCAACGACATCGATCTGGCGCTGGAGGCGCCCATACCGGGCGCTGCTGTGGTGGACGCCGACGCCGCCGTCGACAGTGCCGACAGTGCAGACGCCCAGCCAGCGCTGGTGAAACCGCTGGCCGAAGGTGAGGAGGCACCGACAGATCTGCCTGCACCGGCTGCCGCTGCGACAGCGGCCGACCCGGACCCGGACACGGCGCCTGGCGACGCCATGCCAGCTGCTGCCGAAGCGCTGCCGGTGGCCAGCGACGCCGTCTACCCACCACCGCACGGGCCGGTGCCGGCATCGGATCTGGCCAGGGCGGTGCAGCGGCGGGCGGCAGCGCAGGCAGCGCCGCAACATGCAGCGCCGCAACAAGCAGCGGCCAGCATCGGCCCGGCCGCGCCGCCAGCCGGCCGCTGGCAGCGCATGACTGCGGCCCTGCGCCGGGCGCTGACGGGCCGGCAAGCCGGGCTGCCTGCGTTGCATGCCACCTTCAACAGCGACTTCATCTGGCCGCTGCAGACGGCGCAGGTGGCACGCTGGGCCCAGCGCCATGGCCAGCCGCTGCCGCTGGCGCCGGCCGACTGGCCGCGCCGCACCATCGACACCGACCGCATCCGGCAGGCGGCCCTGCGGCAACAGGGCCTGGCGCACGACCTGCCGCTGCATGTGCTGACTGCGGCCATCGGCGTGGGCGACCGGCGCATCCGCCTGCTGGTGGGTGCCGACGGCAGCGTGCTGGGCCCGCGCGCCTACAGCCGCGCCCGCCTGGGCAGCGCCAGCATGGTGCTGGCCGTCGGGCTGGTCGGCCTGGGCTGGACCCTGCGGCCGCTGCACGGCCTGCCGGCGGATGCGGCCGCGATGGCGGCCGCCGCGCATGCTGCATCGCCAGCTTCTGCTGTGCCGGCACTGGTGGCATCGGCATCGGCATCGGCATCAGCCGCAGCCTCGGCCGCAGACGACGCCGCGTCGGCCGCGTCGCTGGCCTACGTGCCCAGTGCGGCCATTGCGGCCAGTGCGGCAAGTGCGGCCGATGGCACAGTGGCCGCAGCACCGCCCGACGACAGCGCGTCGCAACCGCAGGCCAGCATCCGGCCAGCCCTGTCCGACGAGGACAAGTCGACCGCCCGCGCGGAGTCAGCACGGCTGCGCGGCGGGCCGCTGCCGGCACCACCAGCCACACTGATCGAAGGCCCGGTGTAT
>JBBRVT010000518.1:0-3199 GCA_038246615.1 Burkholderiales bacterium | reverse complement strand
TCACGACCTTCGTGCTGTTCCAGTTCTTCAACGTCTTCAACGCCCGCGCCGAGACCGGCTCGGCCTTCGACCGCCACTTCTTCGCCAACCGCATGCTGTGGCTGGCGCTGGTGGCCGTGCTCGCGTTGCAGGTGGTCGTGGTGCACTGGCAGCCGGCCCAGGCGATTTTCGACACGACCGATCTGAGCGCGGCCGACTGGCTGCTGGCCACGGCCGTGGCCTCGGCGGTGCTGCTGCTCGAAGAAGCGCGCAAGCTGGCGGCGCGCCTCATGACAGGCAGACGATTGGCCGGTGGAGCAGCAGCATGAGCATACGCAACCTGGAACACCTCTTCCAACCCGGCTCGGTGGCCGTGATCGGCGCTTCCGACCGGCCGCAGAGCCTGGGGGCGACGCTGATGCGCAACCTGCTCGAAGGCGGCTTTGCCGGGCCGATCTGGCCGGTCAACCCGAAGCACGCCAGCGTGGCGGGGCGCCCGGCCTACCCCGACGTGGCGAGCCTGCCGCAGCCGCCCGACCTGGCGGTGATCTGCACGCCGGCACCCACGGTGCCAGGGCTCATCGACGCACTCGGCCGGCGTGGCACCCGCGCGGCGGTGGTGCTCACGGCCGGCCTCTCGGCCACCACGGCGCCCGGCGGGCCCAGCCTGCGCCAGGCCATGTGCGATGCGGCGCGGCCGTACCTGCTGCGCATCCTGGGGCCCAACTGCGTCGGCCTGCTGGTGCCCGGCATCGGCCTGAACGCCAGCTTCGCCCACGGCGCGGCGCTGCCCGGCAACCTGGCCTTCATCTCGCAGTCCGGCGCGCTGACCACCGCGCTGCTGGACTGGGCCAGGTCGCGCGACATCGGCTTCTCGCACTTCGTCTCGCTCGGCGACAGCACCGATGTGGATTTCGGCGACGTGCTCGACTACCTGGGCAGCGACCCCGACACCCGCGCGATCCTGATGTACGTCGAGTCGGTGCAGGCCGCACGCAAGTTCATGTCGGCAGCGCGTGCCGCTGCGCGCAACAAGCCGGTGCTGCTTGTCAAGGCCGGGCGCGCCCCGGCGGGGGCCAAGGCCGCTGCATCCCACACCGGGGCCTTGGCCGGCTCGGATGCGGTGTTCGACGCCGCTGTGCGCCGGGCGGGCATGCTGCGCGTGGCGACGCTGACCGACCTGTTCGTGGCTGCGGAAACGCTGGCCCGCGCCCGGCCGTTCAAGGGCGATCGGCTGGCCATCATGACCAACGGCGGCGGCGCCGCGGTGCTGGCGGCCGACGCGCTGGCGCTGGGTGGTGGCAGCCTGGCGGAACTGTCGGCCGCGTCGCTGCAACGCCTGCAGGACTTCCTGCCGCCCACCTGGTCGCAGGGCAACCCGGTGGACATCATCGGCGACGCGCCAGCCGGGCGCTATGTGCGCACGCTGCAGGTGCTGCTCGAAGACCCGGGTGCGCAGGCGCTGCTCTTCATGCATGCCCCGACCGCCATCGTGCCCAGCGCCGACATCGCACGGGCCTGCGTGCCGCTGATGCAGGCAGCAACACAGCCGGTGCTGGGCTGCTGGCTCGGTGGCCATGCGGTCGACGAGGCACGCAGCATCTTTGCCGATGCCGGCATTCCGTCCTACGACACGCCCGAGCAGGCCGTGGGCGCATTTCTCCAACTGGCCGACTTTCACCGCAACCAGGCGCTGCTGATGCAGGCGCCGCCGTCCCTGCCGCAGGCGTTTGCGCCAGACCTTGCGGCGGCGCGGCGTGTCATCGACGAGGCGCTGGCGGCCGGGCAGCCGCTGTTGTCCGAGCCGCAGGCCAAGGCCCTGCTCGCGGCCTACGGCATCCCGGTGGTCGAGACCCGCACCGTGGTCGACGAGGCTGCGGCTGCCCAGGCGGCAGCGCAGATCGGCTTTCCGGTCGTGCTGAAGATCCTGTCGCCGGACATCTCGCACAAGTCCGACGTGGGCGGTGTGGCCCTGGACCTGCAGACCCCGCAGGAGGTGACGCTGGCAGCGATCGCCATGCTGCGCAGGGTGCATGCACTGCGCCCCGACGCCCAGGTGGCGGGCTTCACGGTGCAGGCGATGGTCAAGCGGCCACACGCGCACGAGCTGATCGTCGGCGCCGCGACCGACCCGATCTTCGGGCCGGTGATCCTGTTCGGCCAGGGCGGCGTCGCGGTCGAGGTGATCGCCGACCGTGCCGTGGCCTTGCCGCCGCTGAACCTGGCGCTGGCACGCGACCTGGTCTCGCACACCCGGGTGTCCAGGCTGCTGGCCGGCTACCGCGACCGCGTGGCCATCGACCACGCGGCCTTGCACTTGACGCTGCTGAAGGTGTCGCAGCTGGTCTGCGACTGCCCCGAGGTGGTTGAACTCGACATCAACCCGCTGCTGGCCGACGACCGTGGCGTCATCGCGCTGGACGCCCGCGTGAAAGTACTGCCGGCCAGCAGCACCGGTGCGCAGCGGCTGGCCATCCGGCCCTACCCCGCAGAGCTGGAAGAGCGCATCGATTTCGACCACCGCAGCGTGCTGATACGGCCGATTCAACCCGAGGACGAACCGCGGCTGAAGGCGTTCTTCGCCGATGCGCTACCGCAGGACTTGCGGCTGCGCTTCTTCATGACGCGGCGCGAACTCGCCCGCTCAGAGCTCGCCCGTTTCAGCCAGATCGACTACGAGCGCGAGATGACGTTCATCGCGGTCGCGCCGGCGGGCCAAGGGGACGAGGCAAGTGACGATGCCGGCATGCTCGGCGAGGTGAGGGTGGTCACCGATCCCGACAACCAGCGTGCCGAGTTTGCGATCATGGTGCGCTCCGACCTCAAGGGCCGGGGGCTCGGGCACCTGCTGTTGGCCAAGATGATCCGCTATCTGCGCAGCCGCGGGACCGTGGTGCTGGCCGGCGAATGCCTGCGCCAGAACGGCGCCATGCGCAAGCTGGCAAGCGGGCTTGGCTTCCAGGTCACGCCGAACGACGATGGCGAGACCCTGTCGCTCGCGCTGGCGCTGCAGCCGGCCAACCCACCGGCTCAACCGACTGCCGACCTGATCAACCCATGAGCCTCGGGTGATGCCATGACGGCTGGCGGCCTGGGCCGGCGGATCCGGGTCTGAGAGACCTTGTGCCAGGCGCAGGGCAAGCGACGCTGACCTGACCAGCCCGGCTGGCTGGTTGGTCGCTTGGTCGCTTGGTCGCTTGGTCGCTTGGTCGCTTGGTCG
>JBBRVT010000517.1:0-3201 GCA_038246615.1 Burkholderiales bacterium | reverse complement strand
GGCCGGCCGGTGAAGGCCGATCTGGACCAGATTCTGGGCGATGCCCAGCGTGCCAGCCGTGCCCTGTGGCAACGTGCACGGGCAGCTTGACGGAGCACCGATGAACCCGACTGCAAGCCCGAGCCTGCCTGCCGGCCACCCGCCCCGGGATTTCGACGGCTATCTTGGCCAGTACCCACAGTTCCGCTGGCCCGGGGGTGCGGGGTTGGCGGTGTCCTTCGTGCTCAATGTGGAGGAGGGCGCCGAGCTGTCGGTGACCGCCGGTGACGAGCGCAATGAATCGCGCCACGAGGTCAACCACGAGGTGCTGGGCGCGCCCGACCTGTGCATGCAGAGCATGTTCGAGTACGGCGCGCGGGTGGGCTATGGCCGCATCAGCCGCCTGCTGCTGGACGCCGGGCTGCCGCTCACGCTGAATGCCTGCGCGCGTGCCTTGGAGACGACCCCCTGGATCGCCCGGGACGCCGCCACCCAGGGCTTCGAGGTCTGCTGCCACGGTTGGCGCTGGGAATCGCATGCCGGCATGGACGAGGCCCATGAGCGGGCCCTGATCGCCCGCGCCGTGGCCAGCATCGCCCGCCTGCACGGCCGGCCGCCAGTGGGCTGGCACACCAAGTCGTCGGCCTCGGTCAACACCCGGCGCCTGCTGGTCGAGCACGGCGGCTTTCTCTACGACAGCGACGCCTACAACGACGACCTGCCGTACTGGGTGCGCGTCGACACGGCCGGCGGTGAACGGCAGCAACTGGTGCTGCCCTATGCCTTCGACACCAACGACATGCGCTTCTTCGACAGCTTCGCCTATGTGCGGGGCAGCGATTTCGCCGACTACGCCATCGACGCCTTCGACTGCCTGCTGCGCGAGTCGCGGCAGGCACCCCGCATGCTGTCGATCGGCCTGCACACCCGCATCATCGGCCGGCCCGGCCGCATCGGTGGTTTGCAGACGCTGGTCGATCACATCCGCCAGCAACCAGGTGCCTGGTGCGCCACCCGCGCCCAGATTGCGCAGGCCTTCATGCAGGCGGTGCCCGCGCCATGAAACTGCTGCTGGTCAACCCCAACCTCACCCAGGCGGTCACCGACGTGGTGATGGCCGCTGCCCAGGCGGCGGCCCGGCCCGGCACCGTGCTGCAGGCGGTGACAGGCGGCTTCGGCCCGCAGGTGATCGGCTCGCGTGCCGAAAACGCACTGGCCGCGCATGGGCTGCTCGACCTGGTGGCCCGCCACGCCGACGGCTGCGACGCCGTGGTGCTGGCGGTGTCGCTCGACACAGGCTTGTGGGCCTGCCGTGAATTGCTGGCGATCCCGGTGGTGGGCATGACCGAGGCCGGCCTGCTGACCGGCGCGATGCTGGCCCCGCGCACCGGCGTGCTGACCTACGGCGCCCGGCTGGTGCCGGTGTACCGCGAGCTGGTGGCTTCCTACGGCATGGGCGACCGGGTCTCCGGCGTGGTTGCGGTGGACGTGACACCGGCGCAAACTTTCAGTGACCCTGACCGGGTGCTGGCCGCCGTGCAGGCCGCTGCGCTGCAACTGGTGGCCGACGGCGCCGAAGCGGTGCTGCTGGCCGGCGCGGCGATGGCCGCGATGGCGCCCAGGCTTCAGGCCAGGGTTCCGGTACCGCTCATCGACGGCGTGGCCTGCGCTGTGGGCCTGGCCGAAACGCTGGCACATCAGCGCTGGCCCCGGCCGGCGGTGGGCAGCATCGCAGCGACCGGCGGGCGGGCGGTGCACGGTGTCAGCCCGGCACTGCAGGCGCTGTTTGCCCGCGCTGGCTGATCCGCATGGCATTCGACCTGGACCACTGCAGCGCTCGGGCGCTGGCCGCCTGTGTGCAGTCGAGGGCGGTCTCCGCACAGGCCGTGGCGGCGCACTTCATCAGCCGGGTTCAGCGGTACAACCCGGCGTTGAATGCGCTGGTCCAGTTCGACCCTGCGCGCGTGGCTGCCGAGGCGGCCGAGGTCGATCGGCGTCTGGCACAAGGCGACCACCTGCCACTGGCCGGCGTGCCGCTGAGCGTGAAGGACAACCTGTGGGTGCAGGGCTATGCGCAGCGCCAGGGCTCCTTGCTGTACGACGGCTTCATCGCGCCGCGTGACGCTTGGGCGGTGGCGCGGGTGAAGGCGCTGGGGGCGGTGGTGCTGGGCATCAGCAACTGTTCCGAGTTCGCCTGCAAAGGCGTGACCACCAACCGCGTGTACGGCACCACGCGGCATCCGCTGGACCCCTCGCTGACCCCGGGTGGCTCGTCAGGCGGCGCGGTGGCGGCGCTGGCATCCCGGCTTGGCCTGCTGGCGCTGGCCACCGATGCAGGTGGCTCCACCCGCCGGCCGGCCGCGCATTGCGGCCTGGTGGGGCTGAAGCCCTCGCCAGGGCTGATACCCCACCCCTGGGGCTTTGCCGAGCCGAACTACGGCCTGTCGGTGGTGGGGCTGCTGGCACTGGACGTGGCCGATGTGGCCTGGCTCCACGACCACCTGCTGGCCTACGACGCCGGTGATCCCGCTGCGCCGCCGCTGTCTGTGGCGCTGCAGGTGGGCGATGGGCTGCATGCTGCCGAAGCAACACCGCTGCGCATCGGCTGGAGCCCGCGCCTGGGCTGCGGTTTCGCGGTCGACGACGATGTGCTGGCCTGCTTGCAGACGCATGTGGACGCCTTGCGCGCCACGGGCTGGCTGATTGCAGATGCCGACCCGGTGTGGCCGACCGGCACCCACACCTATCCGCTGATCAAGCTGCAGCATGCCGGCCTGCATGCGTTGTATGGTGCGCGCCTGGCGGCCGAGCGTGCGCGAATCGACCCCGACCTGGCAGCGCAGATCGAGCTCGGCGCCTCGGTCACTGCGCAAGACATTGCCGATGCGCTGCGCTTGGGGCAGCGCATCCAGGCGGCACTGGCCGCGTACTTCCAGCAGTTCGATCTGTTGCTGTGCCCGACCGCGCCGGTCACCGCCTGGCCGCTGGACCAGCTGGGGCCGGCGGTGATCGGCGGCCAGCCAGCAGGGCCGCGCGGCCATGCGGTGTTCACGCCGTTGTTCAACTATTGCGGCGTGCCCGCAGTGTCAGTGCCGGCGGGCGCCGTGCGCGGCCTGCCCGTGGGCCTGCAAGTGGTGGCGCCGCGCTTCGAAGACGCGCGGGCACTGCGCTTTGCGGCGGTGATCGAAGCCCTGAACTGCTGAAGCAGCGCGACCGGCGCGC
>JBBRVT010000516.1:0-3201 GCA_038246615.1 Burkholderiales bacterium | reverse complement strand
TGTCAACCTGAGCGGCCGGCACGCCCCGGCGCAGCGGCTGGCTGCGTCCCCCTCGGGGCGATCGCGGGTGCGTCGAACAAGCAGACGCCAGGCATCCGGCTCCGCCGGTCCGCCGGGGGCTCAATGCAGCACGAGCAGCGGCAGCTTGGTGCGCGCCAGCACATTCTTGGTGTGCGAGCCGAACAGCAACCCACCAAGCGTGCTGCGGCCATGCGTCACCATCACGATCATGTCGCAGCCCGACTGCTCGGCCTGCTCGATGATGGCGCGGTCGACACCGTCGGTGCGGGCGTGCAGGCCGGTGAAGGCCACACCGGCCTCGGCGGCCTTCAGCTCGAACTGCGTCAGCACCCGGTGGGCGTGGGTGTCGGTGCGCTCGATGTGGCGCTCGGTCTCGCGCTCATAGACCGGCAGCTGGGTGCTCACCGTCGGCAGGGGCGCATCGGGCTCGACCACAAAGCCGGTGATGGCAGCGCCCAACTGCCTGGCCAGCGCGATGCTGGCGGCCATGGCACGCTCGCTCAGCTCGCTGCCGTCGACGGGAACGAACAGGTTGCGGTACATGGCAAATCCTTGCAGTAGGGAAACGGGTTCACTCTAGGCCGCCATGGGCCTGCCGTGGTTGACGCCGGTCAAGCCCGGCCAAGCGGGCTGTTCAGCGGCGCTGTACGCCCGGCGGCTGGTCGCCGGCCTCTTGCCAGGCCGGGGTGTCGAACCAGGCGTCGCCGGCCAGCGCGGCGCGCAGCATCGGCAGCGCGTCCAGGCCGAAGAAGAGTCGGCCGTCGCACACCAGCGTGGGCACGCCGAACAGGCCCAGCGCCACCGCCGCCTCGGTGCGCTGGCGCAGTTCGGCCTTGACTTCATCACCAGCCGGGTCGCGCAGCGGCGCCACGGCCGTGGTCAGCGCGGCCAGCGCGGCGGGGTCGTTCGGGTCGGCGCCGTCGCTGCACCACACATGGCGGAACAGCAATTCCACCGTGCGCCGGTTGGGCGTGCCGCCGGCCGGCGCCACCGCCACCGCCAGGCGCTGCAGCGCCAGCGGGTTGAACGGGTGCTGCCGGGGCAGTTGCAGCGGCGTGCCCTGCTGCTGCGCCAGCCACAGCACCTGGCGGTAAGTCCAGGCGCGCTTGGGCGTGATCTCGGCCGGCCCCTTCTGGCCCCAGTGGGCCAGCAGACCGGCCAGCAGCAGCGGCTGGTGGTTGACCACCACGTTCAGGCCCTCCAGCGCCTGCGGCAACCGGTCGAAGGCCAGCCAGGCATAGGGCGACAAGGCGTCGAACCAGAAATCGACCACCTTCATGGGCGGCCTCTGCGGGGTGCGGGCGCGCGCGGCGCGGCGCCGCTGTCCTGCAGCAGGCGCCAGGCCACGCGGCGTGGCGGCAGGCGCAGCAGCATGGCCTGGCGGCCGGCCTCGTCGAGCCGGCTCCAGGTGGTGATCTCGTCGATGGTGCGCAGGCAGCCTTCGCACCAGCCGGTGGGCGCATGGATGCGGCAGACGCTGGTGCAGGGGCTGACGGCGCCGGCGGGAGCGGGTGCAGCGGCCATCAGGCGGGCTCCACCACGTCGGCGGCCGGCGCGCCGGTCAGGCGCAGCAGATCGTCCGGCCGCAGGCAGAACACGCCGTTGGGGTGGCCGGCCGCCGCCCACACCTGCGCAAAGCGGAACAGTTCGCGGTCGATCAGCACCACCGGCGGTTGCACATGGGCCACCGGCGAGACACCGCCGATCGAGAAGCCGGTCTGCAACTTGACGAAGGCGGCATCGGCCCGGCCCACCGGGCCGACCTGCTGCGCCACCTTGGCCTCGTCCACCCGGCGGTCGCCCGAGGCCACCACCAGCACTGCCACGTTGTCGGCGCGGCGGCGGAACACCACGCTCTTGGCGATCTGGCCCACCTGCACGCCGAGCGCCGCTGCGGCCTCGGCGCAGGTGCGGGCCGGCAGGTCCAGCCAGCGCGGCGCATGCGCATGGCCCTGCGCCGCCAGCGCGGCGGCGACGCGGCGAAAGCCCTCCGGGCGCTCGGTCTCGGCCGTCATGCAGCCACCTGGGCGCGCTTGCTCTGCAGCGCCTTGCCGGCACGCGAGACCGACGGGCGGCCCAGCACGCCGCTGATGTAGGCACCGACATCCACCAGCGCGTCCAGGTCGACGCCGGTGTCGATGCCCATGCCCTGCAGCATGAAGACCACGTCCTCGGTGGCCACGTTGCCGGTGGCGCCCTTGGCATAGGGGCAGCCGCCCAGGCCGGCCACGCTGGTGTCGAAGGTGTGGATGCCGATCTCCAGGCAGGCCAGGATATTCGCCAGCGCCTGGCCGTAGGTGTCGTGGAAGTGCCCGCTCACCTGGTCGATCGGGTAGTGCTTGAGCGCGCGCTCCATCACTGCCTGCACCCGGCGCGGCGTGCCCACGCCGATGGTGTCGGCCACGCCGCAGTGGTGCACGCCGATCTGCTTGAACAGCTTGACCAGATGCTCCACCGCGTCGGGTGTCACCTCGCCCTGGTAGGGGCAGCCCAGCGCACAGCTGATCGCCGCGCGCACCTTCAGCCCGGCGTCGCGCGCGGCGGCCACCACCGGCGCAAAGCGGTCGATGCTTTCCTCGATGCTGCAGTTGATGTTGCGCTGGCTGAAGGCCTGGCTGGCAGCACCGAATACCACCACCTCGTCGGGCCGGGTGGCCGGGTTGGTGGCATCCATACCGGCCAGCGCGGCCTGCAGGCCCAGCATGTTGGGCACCAGCACGCTGTAGCGCGCGCCCGGCTGGCGGGTGATGCCGGCCATCACCTGCGCGTTGTCGGCCATCTGCGGCACCCACTTGGGGCTGACATAGCTGGTGACTTCGATCTCGCGCAGGCCGGCGGCCTGCAGGCGGTGCACCAGCGCGATCTTGACAGCGGTGTCCACCGGCTGCCTTTCGTTCTGCAGGCCGTCACGCGGGCCCACCTCCACCAGGGTGACACGGTCTGGAATCATGGTTTTGCCCTTGAAGTCGGCCGATTATCGTGTCGAGACACGGTGACATCGTGGTTGCGGGGGGATGACGCCGGCCGGGTCACGCGCAGAATAGGCCTGGTCTGCCGCGCACGGGCGCGGCGGCAGCCCTGGAGCCCTGCCTTGGGAACGTCCCTGAGCCGTCTGCAGCTGGCGCAGCGCATCCACCAATTGCTGCTGCGCGAGATCGACCATGCCATCGAGGTCGAACG
>JBBRVT010000515.1:0-3217 GCA_038246615.1 Burkholderiales bacterium | reverse complement strand
GCCGATGTGCTGGCCAGCAAGCCCATCGCCACGCCGCTGAAGCTGGCCGACTGCTGCCCGATCAGCGACGGCGCGGCGGCGCTGGTCGTCGCAGCCGACCCCAGCAGCGGCCCCGGCCCGCGCGTGCTGCTGCGCGGTGCCGGCCAGGCGCACCGCCACCAGCACCTGAGCGCGCTGCAATCGGTGCTGGCCTGCGGCGCGGCCGAGGCGGCGCAACGCGCGCTGGCCGAGGCCGGCGTGGCGCCAGCGCAGATCGGCCACCTGGCCCTGTACGACTCGTTCACCATCACGCTGGCCATGCTGCTGGAGGAGCTGGGCTTTGCGCCGCGTGGCGGCAGCGCGGCGCTGGCGCGTGCCGGCCACTTCGGCCCGCAGGGCGCGCTGCCGCTCAATCTGCACGGCGGTCTGCTGTCCTACGGCCACTGCGGCGTGGCCGGCGGCATGGCGCATGCGGTGGAAGCCGTGCTGCAGCTGGGCGGCCGCGCCGGCGTGCGCCAGGGCCGGGCTGCCACGCATGCGCTGGTGCATGCCGACGGCGGCGTGATGTCGTCACACGTGAGCCTGGTGCTCACGCGTGAAGCCTGAGAGTCTGAGAGTCTTTCGTTCATGCCCGCTCCCCACGCCAAAGTGCCCCCGCTCGTCGTTGCAAATGCTCGCCATAGCCCGGGCTATGGCTGCGCTTTGCGCCTAGATCGTGCGCCCTTTGACGCGCTGTTCGGGCACGCCCGAAAAACTCTCAGGCTCTGAGCCCGGTGCTGATGCGGGAGATTTGATGGACAGCCCCACATCCCCCTTCACCCAGGGCCTGGCCGCCGGCGTGCTGCGCTACCAGCGCTGCCAGGCCTGCGGCCAGGCGCTGACCGGCCAGCGATTGGCCTGCACCGCCTGCGGCAGCGCGCGGCTGGCCTGGTGCGACGCCGCCGGCAGCGGCATGGTGTGGGCAGTGAGCCAGGTACACCGCGCGCCCACCGAGGCCTGGCGCGCACTGGCGCCCTACACCCTGGTGCTGGTCGATCTGGACGAGGGCCCGCGGGTGATGGCGCATGGCGGGCCGGGGCTGGCCATCGGCGCGCGGGTGGTGGCGCAGCCGGTGCTGCTGGCGGGGCAGGCGTTGATGCGGTTCGACCTGGCTCAGCCGCCCATGCCCGGGCCGGCCTCCAGCGGCGCCACCAGCGCGCCCCTCGGCGCCACGCCGCCGCGCGCGCCCGGCACCACGCTGCCGTAGCGCTGGGCATACACCGGCGGCAGCGGCCGCGCGTCGGCTGGCGCCAGCCACAGCCGCAGCAGGTGGCGCCGGCGGTCGGGCTCGGGCCAGTCGGTGAAGGCGGTGCGGTCGTGCAGCAGGGCGTGGTTGTGCACCAGCTGGATGTCGCCGCGCTGCAGCGTCATCAAGAAGTGCATGGCCGGGCTGTTGCACAGGCTGTCGAACAGGTCGAGCGCTTCCCGTTGCAGCGGGCTGAGCTTGGGCGCGTCGGCAAAGCGCTGGGCCGAGTCGACGTACGACCGGTGGTAGAAGCCCGACAGCCGGCCGGCGTGCCAGCTCAGCACCGGGATGGTGAAGAACGGCTGCTGGCCGGGCGGCACCTCGCCGCGCCTGTCGGTGGCCACCGGCTGCAGCAGCGCGGCGGCCAGGTCGGGCCGCTGCTGCAGCACCGCGTTCCACACCGCGCCGGTGCTCACCAGGGCCGAGTGGCCGCCCTCTTTCGCGGTCTGCAGGCACAGCAGGCCGACGATGTCGCAGCTGTCGGTGTGGAAGGTCTGGCGCTCGGCGGTCTGGTAGATGCGCACCCCCGGGTCGCCACTGTGCAGGCCCAGGTCGCGCACATGGCCCAGCACATGGCCCTGCGCGTTCTGGCTGACCGGCTGGCCCAGGTGCAGGCCCAGGCCGTAGAAGGCGGTGGCGCTTTGCCGCAGCGGCCAGTCGGCCACCGGCAGGCCGCGCAGCAGCGCGAAGCCGCGGCCGTCCAGCACTTCACGCCGGATGCGCGCCAGCCGCGGGCCCAGCGTGGGCAGCGGGAATTGCTGGCGCTGCAGTGTGGCGATGTCGGCCTCGCGCGCGGCCAGCGCTGCGGCGGCGGTGCCGATCTCGGCGATGTCGGCGTGCGACAGCGGCTCGATCCAGTCTTGCCGGGCGGCCATGGCCGGGCCGAGCCAGACCTGCGGGCCCTGCTGCAGAGGGGGAAGCGTGTCGGGTTGCATGGTGCCAATGTAGGCGGCCGGGCCGGGGCGGGCTGTCGCCGGTGGTGCATCCGGCAGGTGGCCCTCAGGGCATCGCGCTGCGGTGGAGGGGTGGCCGCTGCGCACTGCGCTGTTGTCAGCGCTGCCACCGCGCCGCCGTCCGCGCCGACTTCCGCGCCACCACAGCGCCACCACAGCGCCGCCGTCAGCGCCGCAACCGCATGCCTTGCTGCAGGCTGTGCAGCGCCTGCACCAGATCAGCTGCCTGCAGGTGCTCTGGCAGGCGCGCCAGCGCCGGCGCTGCCAGGTGGGCGCGCAGATGGAAGCCGTCGTCTGCCATGGCCTGCCCGGTCGCCAGGCCGGCCAGCGCGCTGCCGCTGACGGGTACGCCGGCGGCCAGGTGCTCGCCCAGACGGGCGCACAGGTGGGCCACCGCCAGGCGCTGGCTGCTGGGCGCGGGCAGTTCACCGGCTGCGGTGACCAACAGTCGGTCGATCGCGCGCACCTCGTCGACGATGGCCTCGGGCAGGCCCCACTGCCGCAGCAGCAGGCCGCCGATCTCCGCCGGGCCCAGGCCCAGCGCGTCCTGCGCGGCGCGGGTGCGGTCCAGCAGCGGGCCGCCGGTGGGCGCGGCAGCCTGGCCGTTGGCTTGCTGCGACATCAGCGTGGCGGTGGCCAGGTGGCCGAGGAAGCTCAGCAGCACCTGCGCCACCAGCGCGCCGGCGTCGGCCAGGCCCAGCTTGGCACTGAGCCGGGTGCACAGCTCGCTGGCCAGCGCGCTGGCCGCCCAGATGGTGTCGTGCGCCTGCTTCAGCGCCGGGCTGGTGGGCTTGAAGGCCGACTCCAGCATCGACTGCATGCAGATGCTGCGCACCGTGTTCAGGCCCAGGAAGGTGACCGCCTGGCCGATGCCGGACACCGGCTTGGTCAGCCCGTAGTACGGCGCGTTGACGCTGGCCAGCACCTTGGCGGCGATGCGTGCCTCGCCGTTGATCAGCTCGGCCAGTTCAGCGGAGCTGGCGCGCTCCAGGAACTGCGG
>JBBRVT010000514.1:0-3223 GCA_038246615.1 Burkholderiales bacterium | reverse complement strand
TGCTGCTGGTGAAGCTGGCGCTGCTCAACGCCCGGGCGCTGGGCGATGCCGCGCTGTTCCAGCAGCAGCTGCAGGCCGCGCTGATGGATCTGTGATGGCCACCGGGCGCCGCCGGTTGCGGGCACTCGCGGTGCTGGTGTGTGGCGGCCTGGCACTGGCCTGCGCCGGCCTGCTGCTGCTGGTTGCCCTGTGGGCGCCGCACACCGGCCTGACAAATGCCGCCCTCACGGTGGCGCACATCGTCTGGCGCGGACCACCCACGGTATACGACCACCGCGATGCGCCCGGGCGCCCGCTGGTGGCCACGCACCCGCAGCCGCTGGCCGTGGCAGCGCAAGACGGCTCCTGGGCGCGGCTGGCGGTGCCGCACCGGCCAGGGGTGGACCTGGCCACGCACCTGCAGAGCAACCGGACACTGGCCTTTCTGGTCGTGCGCCAAGGCAGCGTGGTCTACAGCCACATGGCGGCCGGGCACCGCCCGCAGGACGCGTTGCTGTACTTTTCGGTCAGCAAGTCGGTTCTGGCCACCCTGGTCGGCCTGGCCATCGACGACGGCATCCTCGCCGGCCTGGACATGCCGGTGACGCAACTGGTGCCGGAAGTGGCGGGCCGCGGCCTGGACGGCACGACGCTCCGCCATCTGATCGACATGACCTCGGCACTGGATTACACCGAGGACGCCAACCCGCTGAACCTCTACGTCCCGCTGGCCTACACACCCGACCAGCAGGCCCTGGTGCTGCGCCTGCGCGGCAGCGGGCCCGACGGCGGCGCCTTCCGCTATCGGTCGGGCGAGACAGCGCTGCTGTCGCTGGCACTGCAGCGTGCCCTGAAGCCGGAGACGATCGCCGCCTATACCCAGCGCCGGCTGTGGGGCCCGCTGGGCATGGCCCATGCGGGCCTGTGGTCACTGGACCGCACCGACGGGCTGGAGAAGGCCTGGTGCTGCCTGGCCGGCACGGCGCATGACCTGGCCAAGCTGGGGCAGCTGTATCTCGACGGCGGCCGGGCCGATGGGCGCCAGATCATCTCGCCCGGCTGGGTGGCCGCCAGCCGCCCGACGGCCAGCACCGACGGGCAACGCCACTATGCGCAGGGCTGGTGGCCCGGTGCCCGCGGCACGACCGACTTCGCCGGCATCGGCAAGGACGGGCAGTTCCTCTACGTCTCGCCCACCCACGGCACGGTGGTGGTGCGCATGGGTGAACACTGGGGGCCGGACACCCTGGGCCAGTGGCTGTCGCTGCTGTCCTCGGTGGCCAGCCACCGTGCTTCGCCCGGTGGGCCCTGAGCGCCCTGCCCGGCGCCCGGCCAGCGTCACCGCCGTCACCAGCGTCACCAGCGTCACCGCCGTCACCAGCGTCACCAGCGTCACCAACGCCACCAGCGGCTCCAGCGGCACCAGCGGCATCGTTGCGGTTACCGCAGCAGCCGGTGCAGCGCTGGGTCACCAGGTCAGCGCTCGCCCTTGCGGTAAGGCTTCATCAGCGCCTGCGGGTAGGCCGCGCGGCGGGCCACCAGCACCAGGGCGACGATGGCCATCACATACGGCAGCATCAGGTACAGCTGGTAAGGCAGGGCCAGGCCGAACAGGCCGCCGCCTTCGGCCTGCTGCAGCCGCAATTGCAGCGCGTCGAAGAAGGCGAACAGCAGTGCGCCCAGCAGCGCCTTGCCCGGCCGCCAGCTGGCAAACACCACCAGCGCCACGCACACCCAGCCGCGGCCGTTGACCATGTTGAAGTAGAAGGCGTTGAAGGCGCTGATCGTGAGGAAGGCGCCGGCCACGCCCATCAGTGCCGACCCGGCGATGATGGCGCCGGTGCGCAGGCGCTGCACGTCCAGGCCCTGGCCCTCGGCGGCGGCCGGGTTCTCGCCCACCATGCGCACCGCCAGGCCCAGCGGCGTGCGGTTCAGGCCCCAGGCCAGCAGCGGCACGGCCACCAGCGCCAGCAGCGTGAGCGGGGTCTGCTGGCTCAGCACCGGGATCGGCAGCCAGTCCATCGGCGCGAAGGGGGTGATGGTGGGCGGGCTGTCCACCTTGGGAAAGCTGACGCGGTAGGCATAGCTGGCCAGGCTGGTGGCCAGCAGGGTGATGCCCAGCCCGGCCACATGCTGCGACAGCGTGAGCGTGACCGTCAGCAGCGCATGCAGCGCGCCGAATGCAGCGCCCACCGCCGCCGCCACCAGCACGCCGCCCCACAGCCCCAGCCCCTGGTAGACGCCCAGCCAGCCAGCGAAGGCGCCCGCCACCATGATGCCCTCGACCCCCAGGTTCAACACGCCGGCCCGCTCGCACAGCAGCACGCCCAGCGTGCCCAGCACCAGCGGCGTGGCGATGCGCAGCACCGCCACCCAGAACGGCTCGGCCAGCACCAGATCGAGCACCTCAGCCATGGCGCCAGCGGATGCGGTACTGGGTCAGCAGCGTGGCGACCAGCATGGTGATCAGGCTGACGGCGACGATGACGTCGGCGATGTAGGTCGGCACGCCCACCGCGCGGCCCATGCTGTCGGCGCCCACCAGGATGCCGGCCACGAACACCGCCGCAGCCACCACGCCCAGCGGGTTGAGCGCAGCCAGCATCGCGATCACCACGCCGCTGCTGCCGTAGCCGGGCGACATGTCCAGCGTGACATAACCGGCGCGGCCGGCCACCTCGATGGCGCCGGCCAGGCCGGCCAGCGCGCCCGACAGCAGCGCCACCTGCACCGTCACCCGGCCCACCGGCATGCCGGCAAAGGCCGCAGCGCGGGCGTTGGCGCCCACCGCGCGGATCTGGAAGCCCAGCGTGCTGCGCGCCAGCAGCACCCACAGCGCCAGCGCCAGGCCCAGCGCCCAGAACAGCCCCGTGTGCACGCGGCTGCGCTCGACCAGCTTGCCCAGCTGCAGGCTGTCTTGCACGGCCACGCTCTGCGGCCAGCCCATCGCGCTGCTGTCCTTCATCGGCCCGTCGAGCAGGGCCGACACGCCCAGCAGCACGATGAAGTTGAGCAGCAGCGTGGTGACCACCTCGTCGACGCCCAGCCGGGTCTTCATCAGCGCCGGGCCCAGCAGCAGCAACGCGCCGGCCGCTGCGGCGGCGGCCATCATCAGCGGGAACAGCAGCCAGGCCGGCTGATCGAAACCGGTGCCGCCGTGCAGGCCGCCGACGGCCACCGCCGCGATGGCGCCGGCATAGAGCTGGCCCTCACCGCCGATGTTGTACAGCCGCGCCCGGAAGGC
>JBBRVT010000513.1:0-3224 GCA_038246615.1 Burkholderiales bacterium | reverse complement strand
GGTGAAGCGCACCACGTCGCGCTGCGGGTTGCGCTCGTTGAACACCACGATCTCCACCACATGGTCGGCGGCCGTCATCGGGCTGTCGACCTGCACGCGGATCGGCACCGCGTTGCCGTTCTCCACCAGCGGGGCCACATCGAGCAGCACACGGCCTTCGGTGACCGGCCTGCCGCCGGCCCACTGTCGCTCGACTGCGGCCAACGTGGGCGCGGTCGACATCGCCGCTGCCGGCCGCAGCTGCAGCGCCAGGCCCAGGCCGGCGGCGGCACCCAGCAGGCGGCGGCGGGGCAGCGTGGGCAGCGGCTTCATTGCAGTGTGGCCAGCCATGCCACCACATCGTCGACCTGGGCCGGTGTCAGCAGCGGCTTGCCGCGCTGGGCCTGCGCCACCTGCTGCAGGCCGCTGCTGCGGCCGTAGGCGGGCATCACGGTGTCGGGATTGAAGCGCTCCGGCGCCAGCAGGCGCTGCCGCAGCAGGTCTGCATCAAGCCGGCTGCCTACGCCGGCCAGCGGCGGGCCGATGTTGCCCTGCAGCGCCGGGTTCTGGCCCGGCACGGCATGGCACAGCACGCACAGGCCCAGGCTGCGGTTCAGCGCGATGGCCTCGCCGCGGGTGGCGTCGGCCTGCGCCCAGGCAGCAGGCGCCAGCATTGCAGCCAAGGTCAGCGCGGCCAGCCTCATGCGGGCGTCAGGCGCTGGTTCTTGACCGGCAGGCTGCGTATGCGCTGGCCGGTGGCGGCGAAGATGGCGTTCAGCACCGCCGGCGCCGCCACTGCGATGGTCGGCTCGCCCACGCCGCCCCAGAAGCCGCCCGACGGCATCACGATGGTCTCGACCTGGGGCATCTGCGCCATCAGCAGCACCGGGTAGGTATCGAAGTTGGTCTGCACGAAGCGGCCGGTCTCCAGCGTGCATTCGCCCAGCAGCGCGGCGCTCAGCCCGTAGGCGAAGGAGCCCTCCACCTGCGCCTCGATCTGCTGCGGGTTCACCGCATGGCCGCAGTCGGTGGCGGCCACGATGCGGTGCACCGTGAGCGCGCCGTCCTTGCTGACCGACACCTCGGCGCAGGCCGCCACATAGCTGCCGAAGCCCATGATCTGCGCCAGCCCGCGGTGCACCGTCTGGCCATTCACCGGCTTGGCCGGCGTGCCCCAGCCGGCACGCTGGGCCACCGCGTTCAGCACTGCCAGGTGCTTGGGGGCGCCCGCCAGCAGGCGCTGGCGCAGGGCCAGCGGGTCTTGCCGGGTGGCATGCGCCACCTCGTCCAGGAAGCACTCCAGGTAGACGGCGTTCTGGTTGAGGTTCACGCCGCGCCAGAAGCCGGGCCGCACCGGCGGGTTGCGCATCGCATGGTCGATCAGCAGGTTGGGGATGGCATAGCCCAGCGCGCCTTCGGCACCGCCCTTGCTCAGGCCCTGGAACACCACCGGGTCCAGCCCGTCGCGCATGTTCTGCGGGAACAGGCCGGCCAGGATCGACTGGCCCGAGATGCGCATGTGCAGCGCGGTGAGCTGGCCCTGCGCGTCCACGCCGGCCTTCAGCTTGCACTGGGTGACCGGGTGGTAGAAGCCATGCTGCATGTCATCTTCCCGGCTCCATATCAGCTTGACCGGCGTGCCGGGCACGGCCTTGGCGATGGCCACCGCCTGGCGCACCCAGTCGGTCGCGCCGCGCCGGCCGAAGCCCCCGCCCAGGTGGATCTTGTAGACCTCGCACTGCGCGATCGGCAGGCCGGCGGCCTCGGCGGTGGCGGCCAGCGCGGCCTCGCCGTTCTGGGTGGGCGTCCACACCTCGCAGCGCTCCGGGCTCCAGCGGGCGGTGGCGTTCATCACCTCCATGCAGGCATGGTTCTGATACGGATAGCTGTACACCGCCTCGATGGTGCGGGCGGCGCCGGCCAGCGCGTCGCGGGCGTTGCCGGTCTGGTGGCCCACCAGGCCCTCGGGGGCATCGAGACCTGCCTTTAACAACACGGCGATGGCGGCGCTGTCGAGCTTGGCGTGGGGGCCCTCGTCCCATTCGACGGGCAGCGCGTCCACCGCCTTCCTGGCGCGCCACCAGGTGCTGGCCACCACCGCCACGGCGGTGTCGCCGACCGGCACCACGTGCCTGACGCCGGGCATCTGCATGACGGCAGCCGCATTGAAACTGCGCAGCTTGCCGCCCACCACCGGGCAGTCGCGGATGGCCGCGCACAGCATGCCGGGCAGCTGCAGGTCCATGCCGTAGACCTGGGCGCCGGTGGTCTTGGCCACGGTGTCGAGCCGCAACACCGGCTTGCCGGCGATGGTCCAGGTCTTCGGGTCCTTCAGCGGCACGTCGGTGGGCGCCGGCAGCTTGGCAGCGGCCGCCGCCACCGTGCCGTAGGTGGTGCGCCTGCCGCTGGCGACATGGGTGATCACGCCCTGGTCGGCCTGGCATTGCGCGGCCGGCACGCCCCAGCCGTCGGCCGCAGCCTGCACCAGCAGCATGCGGGCTGCGGCACCGCCCTTGCGCACGTAGTCATGTGAATCACGCACGCCGCGGCTGCCGCCGGTGCTGAAGTTGCCCCAGGCGCGGCCGCGCGCCAGGTTCTGGCCGGGCGTCGGGTATTCGGTCGTCACGCGGGCCCAGTCGCACTGCAGTTCCTCGGCCACCAGCTGGGCCAGGCCGGTGAGCGTGCCCTGGCCCATCTCGCTGCGGGCGATGCGCACCACCACCGTCTCGTCGGGCCGGATCTGCACCCAGGCGTTGATCTCGGGTGCGCTGCCCTGGCTCTGCGCCATCGGCACGTGGAAGCCGAGCATCAACCCGCCGGCTGCCGCGCCGGTGGTTGCACTGACGGTGGCCAGGAAGCGGCGGCGGGCGGGGGAGCGGGGGCTGGTGGTGGTGGTGGTGGTGGTCATCGTGCGGCCCTCAAGCCTTGCTCGCCAGCATGATCGCGGCCTGCACCCGGTTGTAGGTGCCGCAGCGGCAGATGTTGGTGATGTTGTCGCGCACCTCCTGCGCGCTGGGCCGGGGCTTGCTCTTCAGCAGCGCGGCGGCGGCCATCAGCATGCCGCTCTGGCAGAAGCCGCACTGCGGCACGTCCAGCGCCACCCAGGCCTTCTGCAGCGGGTGCTGGCCGTCGGGAGACAGGCCCTCGATGGTGGTGATCTTCTCGCCCGGCCCGACGCTGGCCACCGGCCGCACGCAGCTGCGGGTGGGCACGCCGTCGATGTGCACGGTGCAGGCGCCGCATTG
>JBBRVT010000512.1:0-3230 GCA_038246615.1 Burkholderiales bacterium | reverse complement strand
CGATGACGCCATCGCCATTTGAAGCCGGACTGCTCGCGCTGGAGCGGCTGCGGGGCGAGATCGACGACGCGGTGCTCGATGTGGCGCTGGCCGCGCTGCGCGATCGGCTGGCGGCCGAGCGTGAGGGTGTGCAGCCCGCGCTGCCTGAGCAGCAACTGCGCCAGGTGACGGTGATGTTTGTCGACGTGGTGGGCTCCACCGCGCTGGGTGGTCGGCTCGATCCTGAAGACATCCACCTGGTGATGGACAGCGCGCTTGAGCGCTTCACCGCCATCGTGCAGCGCTACCGTGGCCGTGCATTGCAATATGCCGGCGACAGCTTGCTGGCGGCCTTCGGCACCGTCGAGGCACGCGAAGACGACGCCGAGAACGCCGTCGCCGCCGGCTTGGGCATCCTGGGCGAAGCCCGCCTGCTGGCCGACCGGGTGCGCCGCCAGCACAACCATCCTGGCTTCAATGTGCGGGTGGGCCTGCACACCGGCCCGGTGCTGCTGGGCGGCGGGGTGGACGCGGCTGGCACCATCCGCGGCGCCACCGTCAACCTGGCCGCGCGCATGGAGCAAAACGCGGCGCCGGGCACGCTGCGCATCAGCGACGACACCGCGCGGCAGGTGCAAGGCCTGTTCGATCTGGTTGAGCAGCCGCTGTTGCAGGTCAAGGGCCACGACGCCCCGCTGCGCACCTGGCTGGTGGATCGGCAGCGGCCGTTGCGCAGTGCGGTCCTGCGCCGCGGCGTGGCCGGCGTGGCCACGCCTCTGGTCGGCCGTGACGCCCCGCTGGCCAGCCTGTGCGGCGCCTGGCAAGCGCTGCATGCATCAGCCTTGGGCGAGGCCCGGCCTAGCGTGCAAATTCTGGGCGTGATGGCCGAGACCGGCCTGGGAAAAACGCGTCTGGCACAGCACTGGGAGGCTTGGGCGCGGCAGCAGCCGCAGCGTGTGCGGTGGCTGCTGGCCCGCGCCCGGGCGCAAGCCGAGCAGGTGCCGTATGCGCTGCTGCGCGACGTGATCGCCGATGCCCTGCAGTTGCCCGACAGCGACAGCCCGGCCGCTGCACGTGAGCGCTTCATTGCCAGCGTGGTGCCCTACTTTGAAGCTGACTTTAGCGATGCGCAAGCTGTGGCCGATGCCCATGTGCTGGGCCACCTGCTGGGCCACAACTTCATCGACAGCCCACACCTGCGCAGCATCGCCCAACTGGGCGGCCAGATCCGCCAACGCGCGCTGCACACGGCGGCCGAGTTGCTGGCGCGGCTGGCCACCCGCCATGGCCAGCCGCTGGTGCTGGTGCTCGACGACCTGCACTGGGCCGACAGCGGCAGCCTCGATTTCCTGCGCGGCCTGCCCACACGGCGGGTAGCGGCGCCGCAGCCGACCTTAATCGTGGCGCTGGCGCGGCCGGCGCTGGACGAGCGCCTACCAGCCTGGGCCACCGCCGAGCAACAGCGCCTCACGCTGCTGCCCCTGGACGACACCGGTAGCCACACCCTGGCCGCCGCACTGTTGGCGCCTTTGCAGGCTGAAACGGCCGGCCCGGCCGGCCTCGCGCTGCGCCAGGCCTTGGTTGATCGTGCCGGCGGCAATCCCTACTTCATGGAAGAGCTGCTGCAGATGCTGATCGCTCAGGGCACGATCAGCGCGCACACTGACAGCATCCCCGGCACCGCCACCGGCGGCGAGCCACCGCGATGGCAGTTGCGCGAGGGGCAGCTCAACATCGCCGCCCTGCCCACCACCCTGAACGGCGTGCTGCAGGCCCAGATCGATTTGCTGCCTGCTGCCGAACGACTGGCGCTGCAGCAGGCTGCGGTGCTGGGCAGCGTGTTTTGGGACCGCACACTCGCCGCGCTGGACGGGCAGGCGCCCGACCACCTGCCCGCGCTGTCCCGCCGCGGCCTGCTACAGCCCCGTGAGCGCGGCGCACCGGACGATCCCGCCGCCTACGGCTTTGCCCACGCCTTTTTGCAGCAGGTGGCCTATGCCCGGCTGCTGCGCCACGACCGTCAGGCGCTGCATGCCCGCGCCGCCCGCTGGTATGCCGCGCTCGACACCGCCCGCGCGGTTGACTACCTGGCCGTGACGGCCGACCACTTTGACCGCGCCGCCGAACCGCTGGAAGCCGCCCGCTTCAACCTCCTGGCCGCCGAAAACCTGGCGCAGCGCTTTGCCCACGACGCGGTGGTAGAACGCGCCAGCCTGGGGCTGGAGCAAGCCGCGGCCGACGACACCGTCACACCCTGGAAGCTGCTGATGCTGCGCCAGCGCGCGCTGCGCCTGAGCGGCCAGCGCGACGCACAGGCACTGGATCTCGACACGATGGACGCACTGGCCGAGCGCACCGCTGATCCGGTGCATCTGGCCACGGTGGCATTGCGGCGCACCGTGGCCGCCAGCGAAACCGGCCACCCGCAGGATGCAGCGGCCCTGGCACCCGAGGCCATGGCGGCTGCGCTGCGCGCCGGCCCGGCCACAGCCGAACGCTCGGGCGACGTGCCCTTCGAGCTGTCGGTGTTTGGCGTCTGGTGCGGGGCGCTGCGGGCCTGCGGTCGGCACGATGAAGCCCGCCAGGTGGGTGAGCAAGGCCTGGCGCGGGCCCGCGCCCTGGGGCAACGGGGCCCCGAAAGCGAGTTGCTGGTGTCACTGGCCGCGATTGCCGCCGAGCAGGCCGACTCCCTCGGCAGTGCAACGCTGTTGCGGCAGGCACTGCATATCCAGCAACTGCTGGGCAACCGGGCGGGCGAGTGTGTAAGCCGCATCAACCTGGGTGTTACCGCGCTGCAGCAAGGCGACTTGATCGCCGCCGAAGCCGACTTCGACGCCGCCCAGCGGCTGGCGCGGCAAATCGGCAACCCGACGTTCGAGGTGTCCACCCTGCTCAACCGGGCCAGCGCCCGGCTGCCGATGGGCCGGGTGGACGAGGCCCATGACGACGCGCAAGCGGCCGTGACGCTGGCGCAGAAAATCGGCAACCCCGAATACGAGGCCTTTGCGCTGATGGCCCAGGGCGCGGCGCTGCTGGCGCGCGGCCAGCGGCCCGAAGCACGGCTGGCCTTTGCCGCCTCGCGCCGGTTGCTGGACGGCCTGGGCCTGGGTCACCTCAGCATCGAGGCCGTGGCCTGGCTGGCCCGCGAAGCTATGCAGTCAGGCGATCTGGCCGCCGCACTGGCCGACACCGAAACGGTGCTGGCGCATCTGGCCAGCCACGGCCATCTCGACGGCACCGAAGACCCGCTG
>JBBRVT010000511.1:0-3251 GCA_038246615.1 Burkholderiales bacterium | reverse complement strand
CGCATCAACCAGGACAACAACCTGGGTTACTGCGAGACGATTGCGGCGACCAACCCCTGTGTCACGGCCGATACCTGGGTGATGACTGCCGACGGCGCGCGCCAGGTGGCACAACTGGTGGGCCAACCGTTTGTGGCCTTGGTCGATGGCAAGCCCTACCGGACCGAGTCAGCGGGGTTTTTCGCCACCGGGTCCAAGCCAGTGTTCAGCCTGCGCACGTGTGAAGGCCATGCACTGCGGCTCACGGCCGACCACCCGGTGCGGCGCGTCACCCGCAAGACCCGTTTCCTGGTGGAAAGCGCCTGGGTGCCGGCTGGCCAGTTGCAGCCCGGTGATGAGGTCTTGCTGAACAACCACCGGGCGGCCCATGGCTGGGATGGTGCCAACACCGAGGGCGAGGGCTACCTGCTGGGCCTGTTGATCGGGGACGGCACACGCAAGGCCGACAACGCTGTGCTGTCTGCGTGGGCGCCAGAGTTGCGCGCCGTGGGCGGTGCGCCGCATGCAGTGGTGCACAGCGCCAGCGGCATCCTGCGGGCGGCCGAGGCTGCGGCGATGGCATTGCCGCACCGCACCGACTTCCGTGGCTGGCAGCATGCCGGCGAGGGCAGGGGCGAGTTCCGCCTGGCTTCGGCTGCAGTGCGGCGCCTGGCCTTGTCGATGGGCATGGCCGCGGGACGCAAGACCATCACGCCGGCCATGGAGTCCGCTTCTTCCGACTTCTGCAAGGGGCTGCTGCGCGGCCTGTTCGACGCTGACGGCTCGGTGCAGGGCAGCCATGACGAGGGCATCAGCGTGCGCCTCACGCAGGTCGATTTGCGTGTGCTCGAAAGTGCGCAACGCCTGCTCTTGAGGCTGGGCGTGGCGTCCACGGTCCACCGCGATCGGCGGCCTGCCGGCATGGCGTGGCTGCCTGACGGCCGCAGCCAACAGCGGGAGTACCCACCACAAGCGGTCCACGAACTGGCAATCGCCGGCGACAACCTTGCAGAGTTTGCGGAGCGGGTCGGCTTTGCAGACGACGCCAAGGCAGCACGGCTGGAGGCGCTGTTGGCGGGGTACGGGCGCCAGCTCGATCGCGAACGTTTTCTTGCCACCGTCGAAGCCATCACCCCGGATGGCGTCGAGGCGGTGTTCGACGTCACCGTCGAACAGGTGCATGCCTTCGACGCCAACGGCCTGTACGTGCACAACTGCGCTGAGCAGCCACTTCCGCCCTACGGCTGCTGCTGCCTGGGCAGCGTGGACCTCACCCACTTCGTGCGGCAGCCTTTCGGGCCCGACGCCGATTTCGACGACGCCGGTTTTGCCGAGGTCTGCGCCGTGGCCACCCGCATGCTCGACAACGTGCTCGACGTGACAGTCTGGCCGCTGCCCCAGCAGCAGGCCGAGGCGCGGGCCAAGCGGCGCGTGGGCCTGGGCTTCACCGGCCTGGGCGACGCGCTGGTGATGCTGGGCCTGCGCTACGACACCGCGCCGGCGCGCGCCATGGCCGCGCGCATCTCGGCCGTGATGCGCGACGCCGCCTACGGCGCCAGCGCCGACCTGGGCGCAGAGCGTGGCGCCTTCCCGCTGTTCAACGCCGACCTGTACCTGTCGCGCGGGGCCTTCGCCTCACGCCTGCCCGGGCCGCTGAAGGACAAGATCCGCGCCCAGGGCCTGCGCAATTCGCACCTGCTGTCGATCGCCCCCACCGGCACCATCAGCCTGGCCTTTGCCGACAACGCCAGCAACGGCATCGAGCCGGCCTTCAGCTGGAGCTACACCCGCAAGAAGCGCGAGCCCGACAACAGCTTCAAGCACTATGCGGTCGAAGACCACGCCTGGCGCCTGTACCGGCACCTGTTTGGCGTTGACGCGCCGCTGACCGATGCGTTCGTCACCGCGCTGGAGATGAGCGCCGAAGCCCATGCGGCGATGGTGGCGGCTGTCGCCCCGTTCATCGACACCTCCATCAGCAAGACGGTCAACGTGCCGGCCGACTACCCGTATGAAGACTTCCAGGGCCTGTACATGCAGGCCTGGAAGAGCGGGCTGAAGGGCCTGGCCACCTACCGGCCCAACAGCGTGCTGGGCTCGGTGCTGAGCGTGGATGCGCCGATCCAGGCCGCCCCAGCCACCACGCAGCCCGCGCCGCTGCAACCCGTGGCTGCGGCCGACGGCGCCAACCAGCGCCTGCGGCTCGACCGCCTGCCCGCGCCGGTGCTGGCCAGCCTGCGCTGGCCCGGCCGGCCCGACCTGCCCGGTGGCAACCCGGCCTGGAGCTATCTGATCCAGCACCCGCATGGCGATTTTTCGTTGTTCGTCGGCGAGCTGCCGGCTGAAGCCGGGCCCGGCCTGGGGTTGTTTGCGCAGAACCTGCCCTTCGAGGTGTGGGTGAACGGCGCCGAGCAGCCGCGTGGCATCGGTGCGCTGGCCAAGACACTGTCGATGGACATGCGCGCACACGACGCCGCCTGGCTGCGCCTGAAGCTCGACGCCCTGGCCACCGTGGCCGAGGAGCGCGCCTTCGAGATGCCCTTCCCGCCCAGCGGCGAGCCGCGGCTGTTCCCGGGCGTGGTGGCGGCCACCGCAGCGGTGATCCGCTGGCGCTGCGAGCAGCTGGGCGCGCTGCAAGAGGGCGGCCCCACGCCGGTGGTCGACGCCATGTTCAGCAAGGACGAACCCCGCACCGGCACCGCCGGCACGCTGGCCTGGGCGGTCGATGTCGACAACCATGCCACTGGCGAGAGCTTCACCGTCACGCTCAAAGAGGTGGCACTGCCCGGCCCGGGTGGCGCAGACGACGGCAGCACCATCAACCGCCCCTGCGCGATCGGCTTTTCCGGCAACTACCCGCGCGCGCTCGACGGCCTGGCCCGGCTGCTGAGCCTGGACATGCGGGTGATGGACCCGGCCTGGATCGGCATGAAGCTGCGCAAGCTGCTGAACGTGGGCGAGCCACTGGGCCATTTCATGGCGCCGGTGCCCGGTGAGCGCCGCCAGCAGACCTGGCCCAGCACCGTGGCCTACATCGCCCGGCTGGTGATCCACCGCTACGCGATGCTGGGCGTGCTCGACGAACACGGCTTCCCGGTGCAGGCCATGGGCATCCTGGCGGCGCCGGCGGCCAAGGTGGCAACGGCTGCGCCCGCCGGCGGCGCGCTGCCCGCACCGGTGAACCTGGCCACCATGGCCGGCAAGGCCTGCCCCGAGTGCGGCAACCACACGCTGATCCACAAGGACGGCTGCGAGTTCTGCACCGCCTGCGG
>JBBRVT010000510.1:0-3257 GCA_038246615.1 Burkholderiales bacterium | reverse complement strand
GCCCACGTACAGCAGGTGCGGCAGCGACTCCTCGTTGGCAGGCGCATCGCCGAAGCTGCAGCCGTCGATGTCGAGTTCGGCGTCGGCCTGGTTGCCAGCGAGCAGGCCCATCTGGTTGTCATGGAAGGCGCAGCGCCGCAGCTGCAGCCGGCCGCGCTCGAAGCGGATGCCCGCGCCGTTGCCGCTGGGCACCCGCGCGCCCCGGAAGGCGATGTTCTCGATGGTGATGTCGCCATCGCGCACCACCCAGATGGCCTTGCCTTCGGCATGCTGGCCGTCGGCTTGCAGCACCACCGGCCCGCCCAGGCCGACGATGCGCAATTGGCGCTGGTGGATCACCGCCACGTCGCCCCGGT
This sequence comes from Burkholderiales bacterium, assembly GCA_038246615.1. Classification (GTDB taxonomy): domain Bacteria; phylum Pseudomonadota; class Gammaproteobacteria; order Burkholderiales; family Burkholderiaceae_C; genus Pseudaquabacterium. The sequence goes on along the minus strand of JBBRVT010000510.1, from coordinate 2,901 downwards.
AGACCCCGGGCAGCACGGCGATGGTGTCGCCATCGTCTGCGCGCTGCAGTGCATCGGCAATGCGGGTCAGTGGCTCGGCGGGGCCCACCCGCCAGGTGGTGCCGGTTGCCGCCGCAGAAGGCAGCAGCGTGGCCAGGCCCCAGGCCAGGCCGGTCTTCAGCAGTTGTCGACGGGGAGTGTGGAGCGCCATGCGCCGATTCTGGCCGCCCGCCGGTGCTGCGGCCGGGGTCAAGGCCTGGAAACCCGGCCGACGGTGTTCGCGGTTTAATCCGGGTTGGCCCGCAGGAGACCCGCCATGCACCAGCTCGACCAGCTCAAGCAGCTCACCACCGTGGTGGCCGACACCGGCAACTTCCGGCAACTGGCGCAGTTTGCGCCGCAAGACGCCACCACCAACCCGTCGCTGATCCTCAAGGCAGTGCAGCAGCCCGACTACGCGCCGCTGCTGGCGGCCACCGTGGCGGCGCACCGTGGCCAGCCGCAAGACGCGGTGGTCGACCAGGTGCTGGTGCGCTTCGGCCTGGAGATCCTGAAAGTGGTGCCCGGCCGTGTCTCCACCGAGGTGGATGCGCGGCTGAGCTTCGACACCGCCGCCACGCTGGCGCGCGCACGCCGGCTGATCGGCCTGTACGAGGCCGCCGGCATTACCCGTGAACGTGTGCTGATCAAGGTCGCCGCCACCTGGGAGGGCATCCAGGCCGCGCGCGAGCTGGAAGCCGAGGGCATCCACTGCAACCTCACGCTGCTGTTCGCCTTCGCCCAGGCGGTGGCCTGCGGCGACGCCGGCGTGCGCCTGATCAGCCCGTTCGTCGGCCGCATCTACGACTGGCACAAGAAGCAGGCCGGCGCAGCCTGGGACGAGGCGGCGCAATCTGGCGCCAACGACCCCGGCGTGCAGTCGGTCGAGCGCATCTACAACCACTACAAGCGCCACGGCATCGCCACCGAGGTGATGGGCGCCAGCTTCCGCAACGTCGGCCAGATCACCGCGCTGGCCGGCTGTGACCTGCTGACCATCAGCCCCGAGTTGCTCGGCGCCTTGCAGGCCAGCACCGCGCCGCTGGAGCGCCGGCTGGACGCGGCCGGCGCGCGCCACGCCGACCTTCCCGCCGTGCACCACACCGAGGCCAGCTTCCGCTACGCGCTGAACGATGACGCCATGGCCACCGAGAAACTGGCCGAGGGCATCCGCGCATTTGCGGTCGATTCCGCCAAGCTCGACGCCCACATCCAGGGGCTGTGAGCATGGGCGCTGGTCCCCAACCCCCGCGCTGTGATGCCACCGTGGCCTGGGCCGCATTGCAGGGCCATTTCGAGGCCCATGGCCGCAGCCTCGACCTGCGCGAGGCGTTTGCCCGCGACCCCGGCCGCTTCGACAGCTTCAGCCTGCAGGCGCCCGGCGTGTTTGCCGACCTGTCGAAGAACCTGTGGGACCTGAACACCCGCCGCCTGCTGACCGAACTGGCGGGTGAATGCGGCCTGGAAGCGCGGCGCGACGCCATGCTGGCCGGCGCGCCGGTCAACACCACCGAAGGCCGGGCGGTGCTGCACACCGCACTGCGCGCGCCGCGCGGCGCCGCGCCGTTCTCCGACGAGGTGCATGGCGTGCTCGACCGCATGTTCGACTTCGCCGAGCAGGTGCGCGACACCACCGCCTCCGGCATCCGCCATGTGGTCAACATCGGCATCGGCGGCAGTGATCTCGGCCCGCAGATGGTGGTGCCGGCGCTCGATGCTTACGGCCATCCCGGCATCCAGTTGCACTTCGTCAGCAATGTCGACGGCCACGACATCACGCCGGTGCTGCGCCGCCTGCGGCCCGAGAACACGCTGTTCATCATCGCCAGCAAGACCTTCACGACCCAGGAGACCATGGCCAATGCGGCGGTGGCGCGGCAGTGGTTCCTCGACCAGGGTGGCACCGACATCGGCCGGCACTTCGTCGGCACCACCACCAACCTGCAGGCGGCGTCGGCATTCGGCATCCACACCACCTTCGGTTTCTGGGATTGGGTGGGCGGCCGCTACTCGCTGTGGAGCGCCATCGGCTTGGCCGTTGCCATCGCGGTGGGCGCCGACAACTTTCGCGCGCTGCTGGCCGGCGCGCATGCGATGGACCAGCACTTCGCCAAGGCTCCGCTGGAGGCCAACCTGCCGGTGCAGCTGGGCCTGCTGGATGTCTGGTACCGCAACTTCCACCGCTTCGCCAGCCGCAGCGTGGCGCCCTACCACCAGGGCCTGAAGCGCCTGCCGGCCTACCTGCAGCAGCTGGAGATGGAGAGCAACGGCAAGCAGGTGGACCTGGATGGCAACCTGCTGCCCTTCGGCACCAGCCCGGTGGTGTGGGGCGAGCCCGGCACCAATGGCCAGCATGCCTACTTCCAGATGCTGCACCAGGGCACCGACGTGATCCCGGTGGAGTTCATCGCGGTGAAGCACCCCACGCACCCCCATGCCGACCTGCATGCCATGACACTGGCCAACTGCCTGGCGCAGAGCCAGGCGCTGATGCTGGGCAAGACCACCGAGGCCGCGCTGGGTGAAGCCGCCCCCACCGCGTCGGCCAGCCTCGGCAAGCTGACGGTGGCGCGCCACCGCACGTTCCCCGGCAACCGGCCCAGCACCACCTTGCTGCTCGACACGCTGACGCCGCATGCGCTGGGCGCGCTGATCGCGCTTTACGAGCACCGGGTCTTCACCAGCGGCGCGCTGTGGGGCATCAACAGCTTCGACCAGTGGGGCGTGGAGCTGGGCAAGGCGCTGGCCGGTGCGCTGCTGCCGCGCCTGACCACCACCGGCCCGGCCGATGGCAGCGGGCTGGATGCCTCCACGGCCGGCCTGCTGGCGCGCCTGAAGTGAGCAGCGGTCGTCAGGCCGCCGGTGTGCTGCCCACGGTGGTGT
>JBBRVT010000509.1:0-3267 GCA_038246615.1 Burkholderiales bacterium | reverse complement strand
TCCAGGCGCTGCAGGTCGCCGGCCTCCCAGGCCGCCGCCAGCGTCGCCAGCACGCGCCGCGCGCTGCCGTCCTGCAACTGCTGCAGCGCCTGCGCCACCGCCGGCGGCGTGGCGGCCTCGTCCGGCGGCAGCAGGGCCGCGATCTGCTGCGAGACGCGCTCCAGCGACACCACCTGCAGCCCGCGCTGCCGCGCTTGCGCCAGCAGCAGGGCCTCTTGCGACCAGGCGGGGTCCAGCCCCAGCCAGCGGCCCTCCAGCAGCATCAGCGTGCCGGCCTGCAGCATCGGGTGCAGCGGGGCCAACGCCGCGGCCGGCAGGCAGGCGCGGGCGATGGCCGCACGCAGGCCCTCGTGCAGGGCCGGCGGCAGCGGCAGTGGGGATGCAGCGGGGGAGGATGCGGTGGAAGCAGCGGCAGGCGCCGCCGCACCGCTGGCTGCGATCTCGCGCTGCACGGCGGGGTCGCCGGGGTCGAGTTCCACGGCCAGCACGTCCACCGCCGCCAGCGCCGCCGCCACCTGCGGTCCCGGCCGCGTCCAGGCCGGTCGGCCCAGGTGCAGCGTGCCGTACAGCCAGGACGTGCGGCCGTCGCGCGTGACGCGCCACAGCAGGCCCCGATCGACCGGCACGGCGGCCGGGTCGGGGCTGGCCTCGAAGGGGATGGGCGGCGGGCATGCTGGCGGCGAAGGTGGGGCCTCGCTGGCCGCCGGGGTGGCGGCTGCGGTGGCGGCTGCGGTGGCAGCTGAGGTGCCGGCGACGGTGGCGGCGACGGTGGTGGCCGAAGTGGTGGCCGAAGTGGTGGCCGAAATCGTCACCATCAGGCCGGCGATGCCCGCCAGCAGGGCCTGGTGCCAGCGGCCCCCCGATGCATCCACCCAGGCGCCCGTCAAGGTGACCCCGAAGCGTCGATGCGCAGCGTGGCGCCATCTTGTTGCAGCCGCAGGCGGCTCAGCACGTCCATGCCCAGCAGTGGCGTCGCCAGGTCGGGCAGGGCGACGACGCGCAGCCGTTCGGCGCGCACGCCGCCCTGCAGTTCGATGTCGGCTCGCGTCACCCAGCCCTGCACGACGCCACCGGCGGTGTTGGACTGCACCACGCCCTCGGGCAAGAGCCCGGCGCGCTGCGCCAGCGCAGCCGGCAGCGCCGTGCGGGTGGCGCCGGTGTCGACCAGAAAGTCGACCGCGATGCCATTGACCTGGGCGGGCCAGTGGAAGTGGCCGTCGGCCGCGCGCTTCAACGTCACCTGACTGCCATCGACCTGCACCCGGCTGCGCTGCTGCTCGGCCTGCCAGGCCTGCACGCCCAGCAGCACCGCCGTGCCGGCCAGCAGCCAGACGGTGATGTGCTTCATCGACGAGGGCAGCTCGGCCATGGCGAAGTTGGGGCGGGGTTGGCGGTGGGAGCGGGGGCCTGGTTGGACCCGCGACGATGCCACGGCGCGCGATGGCCCTGCCACCGGCTCAGCGGCCCTGCGCTCCGGCCCTGTGCCGCCAAGCTGCCGACACGCCGACGCGGCACGAGCGTGCGGGCACCCGCCATGCCGCCCGGCTGCAGCGTTTCAGCCTTTCACGTCGGTGCGTTGCGCTGCGCCAGCACCTGCTGCCGCAGCCGGCCCAGCGGCTCGCTGCCGTCGGGCAGGCGCAGGCAAACGTCGAAAGTCTGGCCCGGCGCGGCGAGCCGTGGCGCCGCCGCGGGCAGAACCAGCAAGCTGCCTGCGCCCAGGCGGCGCGCGACGGCCAGCCAGGACAGCACGGTGCCGGCTGCGGCCAACAGGGTGCCATGCACCAGGTACTTGGCCGGGTCATCGGCCCGGGCCTCGGCCCGGGTCTCGGCAGTCGCCACAGCATGCTGCAGCGCCGGGTCCGCGCCACCAGCAATCACCAAGTGCGGCGCCACGGCCACCAGCCGCCCCTCGCGCCAGGCCGCGCCCAGTTCGTCGGGCGTCGACAGCACCGGGCCCAGCGCCAGCGGCGGCTGCAAGGCCGGCGCCTCACCCCGCGACCACAGCGCGGCCAGCCCCATCAGGCGCACACCGTCCAGCGCCGGGCCCGGGGCGCTGCCGCGCGCGATGTCACCGCAGACCAGGGCCAGCGCCGGAGCGCAGGCGGTCGCTTCGTTGTCGCCATGCAGGCGCACATCGGCCAACGGGCCTTGCAGCCCGTCGCCGGACCGCAGCGTGGGCGCCGCGGCGGCGTCAGCCACCGCCACCAGGCCCGTGCGTGGCAGCGGCGCCATGCATTGCCGCGGGTCGAAGCTGAAGGCGTGGCGCGCCTTGCCGTCGTTCAGCGTGGCGTACAGGTCCTCGAGCTGCGGGCTGAGGAAATTCCAGTCGTCCAGCAACTGCCGCAATGTGCCGGCAATGCCCTGGGCCGGGTGCACCAGGGCCAGGTCGCGCGAAACGACGGCCAGCAGGCCGTCGCGGGAACCGTCATGCAAGGTGGCAAGCTTCATGGGCGTTCAGATTCAGGGCGGGCGGGCCGCATCTGGTCAGCGCAACGGCCAGCGCACCAGTCAGCGCCCGGCACCGGTGCGCGGCAGCACACCGAACGCGGCGCGGCAGCGATGGCACCATAGTGTGGTGCATGCCGAGCCGCCCCACGCCAACCACCTGAACACCACCCCCTTGGGCCCCGGCCCGCGCTGGCGGCCGACGCTGGCCCTGGCCACTGCCGTCATCGCCCTGCATGCGGCCGCCCTGCTGGTGGTGATGGAACAGGCGCCCGAACCACTGCCGACGGCGCCGGCAGCCACAGCGCCAGGCCAGACCGCAAACGCCACACCGGCCCCGGCGCGGGCCGTGCTGCCCGCCGTGCGACCCCCAAGCACGCCCGTGCAGACGCGCCGGGTGCTCGCTCCCGACAGCGAGACCCCGGCGGCCGCGGCGGCCGCGCCCCCGCCCGCCGCAGCCACGCAGCCGACGGCTCGTCCCACGGCAGATGCCACCGCGGCGCCGGCTGCAGCCCGGTCCACGGCGCAGACCGCCGCTGCCGCTGCCGTTGCCGCTGCCGACGCCACCGCCACTGCCGTACCTTCTGCGGCCCGGCCCGCAACCGCCGTCGCCCCGACCCTCACAGCGGCCGTCACTCCCCTCACCGACGGCAGGGACGGCACGGAAGGCACGGCTGCCCCGATCCGCCGTCAACCACCGCCCGCTGTCGCCACGGCGCCACTGCCCAAGGCCACCTTGCTGGCGGCCCCGTCGGTCGCGGCCCCTGCGGCAGCCGCACCGGTCGCGCCCATGCCGCACGCAGCCATCACCCCGGTCTACAC
>JBBRVT010000508.1:0-3280 GCA_038246615.1 Burkholderiales bacterium | reverse complement strand
TGTCGCGTGCTGCGGCTTGCTCGGGTGACAGGGCGGCAGCGGCGGGGGGCTTCAGGACAGCGCTCATGGCAGGCTCCTTGGCGGATGGGCTGGTGGGCCGTGGGCAGGCTAGTGCTGGCCTTCGGGCATGGTGACTTCGAGCCCGTCCAGGGCCTCGGTCACGGTGATCTGGCAGGCCAGGCGTGAACTGTCGCGCAGTTCGGCGGCGAAGTTCAGCATGTCGTTCTCTTGCTGTGTGCGCTCACCGGTGAGCGCAGCCCAGGCACCTTCGACGAACACATGGCAGGTGGCGCAGGCGCAGGCGCCGCCGCAGTCGCCGTCGATGCCGGGCACGTTGTGGTCGATGGCGGCGCGCATCAGTGACAGGCCGGTTTCGGCCTGCACGGTGTGGCGCTGGCCGCTGTGGGCGATGAAGGTGATCTTGGGCATGGCGGTGCGGGTTGTCGGAAGGGAGGGCGGAAGTGAGGAAGGGCGGGGTCAAGCCTGGCCGGCCAGGCGGCGGGCACGCAGCGCGCGCAGTTGCTCGGGGCTGAGGCCCAGGGCGTCGCTCATCGGGCCGGCCACGTTCGGGTCCCAGCTGTGGCGCGGGCCGATGGTGAGGCCGCCGTCCACGGTGATGTGGGTGCCGGTGATGAAGCCGGCCGCGTCGCTGGCCAGGAACAGTGCTGCTTCGGCGATGTCATGCGGCAGGCCCGAGCGGCCGATCGGGTTGGCGGTGCCGCTGCGCTCGGCGATCTGCGCGGCCAGTGCACCGGCCTGGTCATGGTCGAGCTGCATCAGGCCGCCGAAGATGCGGGTGGCGATGAAGCCCGGCACGATGGCGTTGATGCGGATGCGCATGGCCGACAACTCGGCTGCCGCCACCGTGGTGTAGTGCAGCACGCCGGCCTTGGCCACGGAGTAGCACAGCGGCGCATAGCCGGCCTGCAGCGCCGACACCGATGAGGTGTTGACGATGGCGCCGCCGCCACGTGCCCGCATGTGCGGCACGGCATAGGCCGCGCCTGCGGCCACCGAGCGCAGCAGCAGCGCCTGGGTGTGGTCCCAGGCAGCAGGATCGAAAGCCTCCACACCTGCAGAGGTACCGCCGGCGCCAGCGTTCGAGAACAGGATGTCCAGACCGCCGAAGTGCGCCGCTGCGCAGTCGATGGCAGCCTTCAGCTGGGCGCAGTCGGTGACGTCGCAGCGCATGAAGCGCACCGCCGGCCCCAGGCGCGCAGCCAGCGCGGCGCCTGCGTCGGCGTTGAGGTCGGCCGCCAGCACCCGCGCGCCCTGCGCGACGAACAACTCCACCGTGGCCTCGCCGATGCCCGACGCGGCCCCGGTGATGACCGCCACTTTTCCGGCAAGGCGCATCGTCATGCCGAAGCGCTCAGTGGTCGAACATGATCACGTTGCGCGCCACACCGCCGGTCTTCAGCGTGGCAAAGCCTTCGTTGATCTGCTCCAGCTTGATGCGCGAGGACACCATTTCCTGGAGCTTGAGCTTGCCCTGCATGTAGAAGTCGATCAGGCGCGGCATGTCGGTGCGGAACTGGTTGCTGCCCATCATGCTGCCCTGGATCTTGCGCTCGCCCAGAAATTCCACGCCGTGCAGCTCGATCTTGGTGCCCACCGGGATCATGCCGATCAGCGTGCTCACGCCACCCGGGCGCAGGCAGCTGAAGCTCTGCTCGGCGGTGGCCTTCAGGCCGATGCATTCGAAGGCGTAGTGCACGCCGCCGTTGGTCAGGTCGCGGATGCGTTTGACGGTGTCGCCCAGGTTGGCGTCGACGATGTCGGTGGCACCGAAGCTGCGGGCCAGGTCGAACTTGAACGGATCCTTGTCGACCACGATGATGCGGCCGGCGCCGGCGATGGCGGCGGCATTGATGGTGGCCAGGCCGATGCCGCCGGCACCGAACACTGCCACCGTGCTGCCAGGCGCCACCTGGGCGGTGCGCGCAACCGCGCCATAGCCGGTGATCACGGCGCAGCCGATCAGGCAGGCCAGATCCAGCGGCATGTCTTCACGCACCTTCACCAGCGCGTTCTCGTGCACCACCATCTGCTCGGCAAAGGCGCTCAAGTTGAGAAACTGGTTCATGTGCGCACCCTTCCAGCCCAGGCGCTTGGCCTTCCCCGGGCCGGGCTTCACTTCAGGGTCGCCGCACAGCGACAAGTGGCCCGACAGGCAGAAGCTGCAATGGCCGCAGAACATCGACAGGCAGCTGATGACATGGTCGCCGGGCTTGAGGTAGGTGACGTCTTCACCCACCGCCTCGACGATGCCGGCCGCCTCGTGGCCCAGCACCGCCGGCAGCGGCGTGGGGTAGAGGCCGTCGATGAAGTGCAGGTCGCTGTGGCACAGGCCGGCAGCAGCGGTGCGGATGAGCACTTCGCGGCGTTTGGGCTTGTCGATGGCGACGTCTTCGATCGTCATCGGCTGGTTGGGGGCGTGCAGGACGGCGGCTTTCATGGGCGGGCTCCAGGGCTGTGACGCCGCGCGGGCGCAGGTCGGCGGCCCAACCATTCTCCGCTGCGCCCGCCTGGCGCCGGGCCGGTGTTTGTCCGGTGTGCCGTTGGTGACAGGCTGTCGCCTGCAGGACGTTGCCGCCGTGCGGGCCGGTGGCTGTGTCAGGCCAGCCGTTGCATCCTGCCCCGCCAGCCCTGCCAGCCCTGCCAGCAGCGCCAGCAGCGCCAGCACTTCAATGGCATGGGATCGGAGCCCGGGGTGCCAGGCGGGGGGGTCTTCCAGTCGTTCGTCGGCCACGTCGCTGCAGCGCCCCGCCGCCACGTCGGCCCAGCCCTGTGCGGCAGCCTGCTGCAGCGCGTTGAGCTTGGCCTGCTCGAAACGCGCACGGTCCTCGGCCATGCGCAAACCGCCGCGCAGCACCTCGCTGGCGTTCTGGCGACGGCCCGTCTGCACGAGCGCATCGATCAGCGCATGTTGTTGATGGGTGCGCACAACGTTGCGGGTGGGCATGGTGTGGTGTCCGGTGGGGCTGCTGCGGGCAGCCAGCCCGGCCGCCGTTGCCCGCTGCGCCCAGCCGCCGTCAGCAATCGCTTCGGGGCTGGCGGAAGCGGCGGGTTACTCACCCCTGGGCCCCCCAGCCCATGCGGCCGCTGGTCGCTGCTCGATCCGGCCCTGGTTGGTCGCCTGAGAGCCTGAGAGTCTTTCGTTCATGCCCGCTCATCACGCCAAAGTGCCCCCGCTCGTCGTTGCAAATGCTCGCCATAGCCCGGGCTATGGCTGCGCTTTGCGCCTAGATCGGGCGCCCTTTGACGCGCTGTTCTGGCA
>JBBRVT010000507.1:0-3289 GCA_038246615.1 Burkholderiales bacterium | reverse complement strand
GCTGACGCCACCCCACCGGCCATCGCCAGCACCATTCCGGCCGCAGCCGCTTTCAAACCAATTTTCACGACCGATCTCCATGTGTCATCTCTGCCAACAGGGTAGCCGCTGCCACCCTGCTGCACCATCCCTGAGGCACGGGGCCGCCCATGCTGGCGGCTCCGTGTTCAGGCGCTTGTCGTGGCCGCTCAACCACCGCTGCCGGCACCTGCGCCCACCAGCGCCTGCCATTGCGCCTGCGCCGCCTGCTCCAGCGCGACCAGCCAGGATTGGCCCAGCGCGCGGGCACGCGCAGCCTGCGTCTCGGCTTCTTCCTGAGGCGTTCGCGGCAGCGGCGGCGCGCCCCCGGCATCGGACAGCAACACCAGCCCGCCTTCGGCCAGTAGCGGGCTGTACTGCCAGCGCACGGCAGGCAGCATCCCTGGTGCGCCGGCACCCAAGTCGGCTTGCACGCCACTGCCGGTGTAGGTGACGTAGGGATTCATGCCCGGCAAGGTGGCCACCGGCGAGCCTGCCAATACCTCGACCCGCACACCCGCCTGCATGCTGGCAAAGGCGCCATTGGCCGGTTCGGTGCTGGTGGCGCGCAGCTGCAATTGCAGCGTGCCGACAAAGCCCACCGGCGGCAACAGGCGCAATTGATCCAGCTGCCAGCCGGTGATGTCGGCCACCGCACCATCGGTGCCGATGCGCAGGCTGTGCGCACCGTCGCCCAGCACCGCACCGGCAGGCAACCCCAGCAATGTGGTGCTGAAGCGCTCGCCCACCGCGTCAGGCGAGGCCTGTGCAGTCACGCGCGGCAAGGCCACGGCGGTGTCGACGAAGCCGAACACCCGGCCCGCATCGACCGGCAGCGTCTCGACGATGCGGACCTGGTCGACCATCACCGCACGCATGGTCGCGGTGCTGACGGCAAAGGCGTTGCCTCCCTCCAGGCGCAGCGTGAGCCGCTGCAGCTGCCCATTCCCAGTGAACTGCACGCGCATGCCCGTCCAGTCCAGCGAAGAACGGCCACTGGCCGCAGCCTGCGTGGCGATGCGCACCCCATCCAGGTACACGCCCAGCGTGCCGTTGGCCTCGGCAAAGCCCAGGCCACCCGCCATCTGCAACGTGAGCGTGTAGCGCGCGCCGTCGATGGTGGTCAGCGCCTGCTCGATGCCCAGGGCCTGGCTGCTGGCGCTGGTGCCGTTGCTCAGGCCCAGCCACTGGCTGCCCGCACCGGCCGCCGCCTGCACGACGACCCGGTTGCCCACGGCGTTGCGCATCTGGTCACCGGCGCTCCAGACCTCGAAGGCGGCAACCTTGCCCGCCAACGCCGGCACCAGCGTCCAGCCCTGCAGGCTGCCGCCGACGATGACAGTGGTGGCCACATTGGGATTCGCCACCCCCTCCCAGCCGGTCGCCAAGCGCTCACGGCTCAGGCTGACCTCGGGCGGGCCCAACACCAGCGCGGGTGCATCGGCCACCGGGGCCACTTCCACCACCAGATCCTGCACCACCGTCGCCCGCTCGCCCGTGCTGGCCTCGATCGCGCTGGCCTGCAACTGCAGCACCAGCGTGCCGTTGAAGTTGGCCGGCGGCTGCAGCCGCAGCGCGGCCAGGTTCCAGCCCGCGAGATCCAGCACCCGGTGGGTGCTGCCGGGGCTGAAGCTGCGCACGCCGTCGCTCAGCACCGCGCCATCGGGCAGGCCCGTCAGCGTGAGCACCAGCGATTCGGAGCCGTCGGCATCCGCCAGCGCGGCCACCGCCTCGGGCAATGTCAATGCGATGTCCTCGTTGCCACGCAGCGTGGCCGCGCCCAGCAGCTGCAGGCTGGGCCGGTCCGCAGCTGCGGCGATGTCGACGACCAGCTGGGCTGGCTGGCTGCTCAGCTGGCCGTCGAAGGCGGTGTAGCCGATGCGCGCGTAATGCGCGCGGCGGTTGCCGTCGCCCGCCAGCATGTGGCCCGGGCCGCCGGAGGCGTTGGCTGCCGGCAGCAGGCGCAAGCCACCGCTGTCGACCTCGGCCTGGTTGAAGGCGTCGCCCACCACCACCGCCACCCAGCGGCCATCGGCCAGCCGTTGCTGCAGCAGGCCTTCAGCCGGCAGGCTGGTGACCACCACCGTCAGCGGCGTGTCCTGCGCATCCGAGATGGCGAAGTGGCGCCACTGCAGCACCAACGCGGTGTCTTCGGTGCCGGAAGCCACCGAATCGGAGGCCACCGGCGCGTCGTTCGGCGGGCCATCCACACTGACCAGAATCGTGACCAGGGCACCCGCAGATTCGGCCGACCCGTCGCTGACCCGGTAGCTGAAGCTGTCCTGGCCGACAAAGCCGGCCTCGGACTGGTAGCGGAAGCGGCCATCGGCCAGCACCGTCAGCGTGCCATGGGCCGGCGCGCCGTCGGGCCGTGCCGTCAGCGCATCGCCGTCGACGTCCGATGCGCTGGCCAGCGGGTCGAACACCAGCGGCACACCGGTGGCCACCGCCAGGGCGCGGCCATTCAGCGTGGGGGCGTCGTTGACCGGGCGCACCGCGAGCGTGACGACGGCCGGCGCCGATGTCTGTCCGTCGGCATCGACCACGCGGTAGCTGAACCGGTCGGTGCCGAACCAGTCGGCATCGGGACGGTAGCTGAAGCTGCCGTCGTCGCGCAGCACCAGCGCGCCGTGCAGCGGGCCGGCGGTCAGTTCGACCAGGCGCACCGTGGCCCCGGCCAGCAGGTCGTTGGCCAGCACGTTGCCGCTGGCCGGCATGTCTTCGTCGAGCGCCAGCGCGTCGTCCACCGCCACCGGCACGCTGATGAGCCCGATGCCCCGCAGCGTGACCTGGCTGGCGGCGGCGCCGAAGCCCAGCAGGTCGAACGACAGCAACAGGGGCGTGCCCACCGTGATGCCCGACAGCGGCACCCAGTAGGTGACGCTGCCGTCGTCATGGCGCAGCGCCTGCACGCCGGCGGCGGCGCGCTCGGTGCCGTTGGTCTGCAGGTTGAGCAGCGCATCGGTGCGCGTCAGCCCGGCCAGCCGTGCCACCGGCGCACCGGTGGTGGCGTCGAGCAGGGCCACCTCGAAGGCATCCGACGGGCCAGCGGCGTTGGCCTGCAGCACCGGCGCCTCGACGGTGAAGGCCAGCAGCCGGTCGCCCGCCCGCAGGCGGAAGACCTGGGCCAGTTGCGCCTGGCTCTGCGCCGATTCACCCAGCACCGCGCGGCCACCGGCCAGTTGCACCGCACCGCGCACGGCCCAGCCGGCCACCGAGGTCAACGCACCGCCTTGCAGCGTGTCGTGGATGGGCAGGCCGGGGTCGAATG
>JBBRVT010000506.1:0-3295 GCA_038246615.1 Burkholderiales bacterium | reverse complement strand
CGCCCCGACCGCGGCGAGCCCGGCTGGCGCGACGACTGGTTCCAGGCCTGGTGCGCCGGCCGCACCGGCTACCCGATGGTCGACGCCTGCATGCGCGCGCTGCACGCCAGCGGCTGGATCAACTTTCGCATGCGGGCGATGCTGGTGTCGTTCGCCAGCCACCACCTGTGGCTGCACTGGCGCCAGCCGGCGCTGTTCCTTGCGCGGCAGTTCATCGACTTCGAGCCCGGCATCCACTTCAGCCAGATGCAGATGCAGTCGGGCACCACCGGCATCAACACGCTGCGCATTTATTCGCCCACCGAGCAGGCGCGGGTGCAAGACCCGGACGGCGCCTTCATCCGCCGCTGGCTGCCCGAACTGGCGCAGGTGCCGGCCGGTTTCGTGCATGAGCCCTGGCGCATGCCGGCCGGGCTGCAGCAGCGGGCCGGTTGCCACATCGGCGGTGATGGTGCCGGCAGCTACCCGCCGCCGCTGGTCGACCATGCCAGCGCCTGGCGCGCAGCGCGCGAGCGCTTTGCAGCGGTGCGCGGGCAGCCGGCGGCGCGGCAGGAGGCCGACGCGATCCAGCAGCGCCACGGCAGCCGGCGCAGCGGCATGCGCATGACCGGCCAGGGGCGAGGAGGTCGCCAGCCCGGCACCGCAACCGTCACCGACGCCGCGCCGACGGCGCAGCTGTCGCTGTTCGACGCGCCGCCCGACGGCGCCTGATCACCCCGGCGCGCCGCCAAGCCGGCGCAGCTTTACCAGGGCAGGCCGTACAACCGGCGCCGCATCACCCCGGCAGGCCGTACAACCGGCGCCGCATCACCCCGGCGCGCCGTACAACCGGCGCGCGTGCACACCCAGCCCCTGCGCCACGCTGGCAAAGCGGTCGCCGCGCATCGCCTGCGCCTGCGGAAAGCGGGCCGCGATGCGCTCGACCAGCGGCTTCAGCCCGGTGGAGCCGCCGGTGAAGTACAGCGCGTCGACCCGCTCACGCGCCACGCCGGCCTGCGCCAGGGTGACGTCGGCGGCGTCGGCGATGCGGCTGATGTCGGCATCCAGCGCGGCGCCGGCTTCGGTCTGGTCCAGCGTGGCCTGCAGGCCGGCTTCCAGTGCGCCCAGGTCGATGCGGGTGTGGCCACCCTCGGCCACCGCGATCTTGGCCGCCTCGGCCTGGCCGATCAGCGCGTGGCCCAGGTGGTCGGCCACCAGCCGCATCAGCCGGCTGTGCTGCTGTGTATCGGCATAGAAGCTCTTCATGCGTGCCAGCTCGGCCACACGCGCAGGCGCGTACACCGTGTTGATCAGGTGCCAGGTGGCCAGGTCGAAGTAGACGCGGCTGGGCACCTCGCGCCCGGTGGGGCCCAGCGCGCGGTAGCCGCAGGCGGGCAGGATGCGCGCCAGTTCGATGTGGCGGTCGAAATCGGTGCCGGCGGTGTGCACGCCGTGGTTGCCCAGGATGTCGCTCTGCCGGTCCAGCCGGGTGCGGCGCTGCGGGCCCACCCGCACCAGGCTGAAGTCGGAGGTGCCGCCGCCGATGTCGGCCACCAGCACCAGCTGCTCGCGGTCGATGGTGGTCTCGTAGTCCAGCGCGGCGGCGATGGGCTCGTACTGGAAGCTCACTTCGGCAAAGCCCACCGCGTGCGCGGCCTGCGTCAGAGCGGCCTGGGCGGCGGCGTCACGCTCGGGCTCGTCGTCGACGAAGAACACCGGCCGGCCCAGCACCACCCGGGTGAGGGCGCGGCCGGCCTCGGCTTCGGCGCGCGTCTTCAGGTGGCGCAGGTAGGCGCCCACCACGTCGAGGTAACGCACCTGGCGGCCGGCGCCCACCTCGGTGGCCTGGCTGGCCAGGCTGCTGCCGAGAATGCTCTTCATCGAGCGCATCAGCCGGCCTTCGATGCCCTCCACATAGGCCGCCACAGCGGCGCGGCCATAGTGGCGCTGCGGCTCTTCATGCGCGGCCAGACCCTCGACTGCATAGAACACCGCCGTGGGCATGGTGCGCTGCGCGCCCTCCAGCGCCACCAGGCGCACGCCGCCGCCTTCGGCCCCGCCCAGCGCATCGGCGGGCAGCAGCGCGATGGCCGAGTTCGAGGTGCCGAAATCGATGGCACAGACATCCGGAGCGGCAGCTGACATGGGGGGCCAGGCCGGGCCTGGCGGGGTGGTGGGGAAAGGGGCGCGATTCTAGGTTCACCGGAACTGGTACCCGCAATGGCACCTGCATCGGCACCAGGCAGCGAACTGGCCGCTCAGCGCAACCCCGCCAGCCAGTCGGTCAGCAGGCTGGTGACAGCCTGCGGTTGCTCCCAGGTGAGCATGTGCCCGCACTCAGGCAGCAGCTGCAGCTGCGCACCGGGGATGGCGGCGGCGATCTCGCGGCTGCAGTCGGGCGGGGTGAGCAGGTCGTCGGCACCGCCCACCACCAGCGTGGGGCAGGCGATGGCCGGCAGCGTGGGCCGCAGGTCGGCGCGCGCCATCACCGCGCGGTTCTGGCGGATCAGCCCTGCCGCGCCAGCACGCAGCACCATGGCGATGTAGTCTTCCACCAGCCGGGCCTGGTGGCTGCGGTGGAAGGCGAACAGCGCATTGGCGCGCAGCAGCGGCTCGGCGCGGCCGGCCTCGAACTCGGCGATGGCGTTGCTGCGCAGGGTGATCAGCTCGGCCGTGTCGGGCCGCGCGGTGGTGCCCAGCAGCGCCAGGCCGCGCACCCGAGCGGGCGCCTGGCGCGCGAGCTCCATCGCCAGCATGCCGCCAAGCGAGCAGCCGGCCAGCAGCAGTGCGCCCGGCTGTTCGGCCAGCAGCAGCGCGGCCATGGCCGGCAGGCTGTCGGCGCGGCCGTGAACATCGGCCACCACCACCGTGCCTGGCGCGGCGGCGGCCAGGGCAGCATGCTGGTGCTGCCACAACAGGGCGTCACAGGCCATGCCGGGCAGCAGGATCAGGGTGGTCATGCAGCCAGTCTGCCAGAGCGCCGCGCCGCGGCTGTGCAGGCTGCATGCGCTTGAAAGAAATCAGTTGATCCTTGACCGGTGTTTGCCTGAATAATCCGTTTTTTGCATAAGCAACCATGAACTTCCAGCAACTGCGTTCGGTGCGCGAAGCCGTGCGCCAGAATTTCAACCTGACCGAGGTGGCGGCGGCGCTTCATACATCCCAACCCGGCGTCAGCCGGCAGATCCGCGAGCTGGAAGACGAGCTGGGCATCGCCATCTTCGTGCGCGCCGGCAAGCGCCTCACCGGCCTGACGCCGCCGGGCGAGGCCGTGCTGCCCATCGTCCTGCGGCTGCTGCAAGAGGCTGGCAACCTG
>JBBRVT010000505.1:0-3309 GCA_038246615.1 Burkholderiales bacterium | reverse complement strand
GCCGAAGCCCTGAGAAGCGGGCCACCGCGCCGGCCCTGGGGCCGTCGGGACGAAGGCATTGCATGCAGTGGGTCCCGACCGATACCCTCGTCCAACGGCACACAGCCGGCAGTCCCCCGATGAAAGGTAAGTCCCACCCGACCAACGACGTCACGCTTGCGCACGGCGGCGACAACAATCCATCCGCGTCGTTCGACCAAGACGCCAATCGCAATGGCGCATTGGCGCACTTGCGTGGCTTGCTGGCCGCCGGGCATCGAGCCCTTGCCGCCCGAGCGCTGCAGCGGCAAAGGCCGCCCACCGGCAATGCCCAGGCGTACCGCGCGGCTTCAGCCCATCAGCGTCAAGGCGCTTGCATGACGCTGCCTGCCGAAGCGTTCCAGACGATCACAAGGCGCGAGGGCGCGACCGAGCCCCTCAGCGGGCGATTCGCAGCGTGCGCGTGCGGCGCGCCGGCGGCAATGCAGGCAAGGCACGGTTACGACCATTTCAATGCTTGCTGATCGAGTGGCCGGCCGGTGATGCAGAGCCCGTCAAATATGTCGTATCTACGATGCCCGAAGACCCGCAGCTCGGCGAACTGGTCGGCGCGAGGTACCAGCGCTGGCGAATCGAGCGCGACTGCCAGGACTTGAAGCAAGACTTCGGACTGGGACATTGCGAGGGCTTGGCGCAGCCCGCCTGAGCGCCCCGCTTCAGCCCCGCATCACCGCTTCAGCATCGCCGCCTGCTCGGCCTTGCGGTCGGCAGCCACGCGCGCAAAGGCCGGGCGGGCATCGAGCATCTTGATGTACGGCTTCCACTCCATCCCGGCGGCGACCAGCAGGTCTTCGCCCAGCACCGCGCGCGTGGCCATGCCCACCAGGGGCAGGTGGCACCAGGCGGCACAGTCGGCCTGCGTCAGCTCATCGCCGGCGATGTAGGGCGAGAACTTCGTCAGGCGCTGCAATGCGGCGATGTTCTTCACCAATTGCTTGTGCACCCGTTCCTTGGTGCCGTCGCTGGCCGTGCCGCCGAAGAAGGCCTGGCCGTACAGCTCGCGCACCACCAGCTCGATGTGCAGTTCCAGATAGGTGATGAGTTCGCGCACCTTGGCCGCGGCCAGCGGGTCGGCCGGCATCAGTGGCGGTTGCGGATGCGTGGCTTCCAGCCAGTCGGCAATGACCTGGCTTTCGCACAGCGGCGTGCCCTCGATGCGAACGAACGGCACCTTGCCCAGCGGCGTGGCCGCGAGCACGGCCTCGTCGCTGCTGCCGGTGCCGACACGTTCTTCGGTGAACTCGATGTCCTTCTCAAGCAGGACCAGCTTGACCTTGTTGTAGTAGTTCGAGAGCGAAAAGCCGCAGAGGGTGATCATTCAGGACTCCGTTCGGGTTGGGGTGGATGCATCGCGCGGGGGCGCTGCGTTGGGAATGGTGAGAACGGCGGCCCGGTGGGCAGGCGCGAGGTTGACGAGGGCGATGCCCACACACACGGCGGCCAGTGCCACCAGCAGCCGCGGCGTGACGGGTTCGCCCAGCAGCCCCACCCCGGCCAGCAGGCCGAACAGGGGCGTCAGCAATGTGAACGCGGCCAGGCGCGTGGCCGGATAGTGGCGCATCAGCCAGAACCAGACGAGGTAGCTGGCGAAGGTGATGACGACCGTCTGGAAGGCCAGCGGCCAGGCCGCGGTGGCGCTGATGCGCGCGGGCCAGGCCTCGCCCGCCGCCACCGAAGCGGCGCCCAGGGCCAACGCCGACACGCCCAGCTGGTACAGCAGTGTCTTCTCGGGCAGGGCGCGGCTCAGCGCCGTGGCGCGCAGGGTCAGCGTGGTCAGCCCCCACAGCACGGCCGCCAGCAGCCCCAGCGCGTCGCCCAGCCACTGCTTGGGCCCGGCAGCGGGCGCGACAAAGCCTTCGGCAAAGGCCCAGACCACGCCACCGAAGGCCGCTGCGAGACCGGCCAATTGCTGCGCCGACAGGCGTTCGCTGCGGCTCAGCAGCGGCATGCCCAGCGCCACGACAAAGGGCGCCAGGTAGATGAACACCGCCATGCGCGACGCGCTGGTGTACTGCAGGCCGATGAAGATGCAGGCGAACTCGGCGCCGAACAGCAGCCCCGCCAGCACACCCCCGCGCCAGGTGCCGTCGCGCTGCCACAGCGCCAGGCCACGCCAGCGCGCCCAGGCCAGCAACAGCAGCGCCGCGCCGATGGACCGCACGGCGGCCTGCAGCAGCGGCGGCACCTCGGTCAGCGTCACCTTGGCGGCCACCTGGCCCACGCCCCACAGTGCCGTGCAGCCCACCAGCAGGCTGATGGCCAAAGGGTCCAGGCGGGTCTTGCGGTCGTCGATCAAGTCAGGCACTGGCGGTCTCAGTGGGGTCTCAGCGGGTCTGAACAGGGTCTGAACAGGGTCTCAGCGGCCGGCATTGTGGGCGCCTCCGGGCCAGATGCCTGTCTGCTGCGCGACGCGGCGCGCATGCAGGGCCACGCCCAGCGCCAGCAAGGCGCCGGCCGCCGCGCCGGTGGCATGGGCCAGCGGCGCGATGGGCACGTCCCAGCCCGCCACGTCGCGCAGGGCCGGGCCCCAGGGTTGTTCGAGCCACAGCTTCAGCAGCAGCCCGACCAGAATCGCCAGCGCCAGCCAGCGTGGTCGACGCCGACGCTCGGTGCCCAGCACCCAGATCGCCACCGCAGCGACACCGCCGTGCAGCACACCCGACAGCCCGCCGTAGTGCAGCAGCGCCGGCTGCCAGCCCAATGCCACATGCGACAGCGGCCAGGCCGCGCACCACGCTGCCGCCAGCGGCCACGGCACGCGCGCGGCCCAGCCCAGTGCCGCCAGCACCAGCGTGCCCGCCAGATTCGCGCCCAGGTGCAGCGCGCTCCAGTGCACGAAGGCGGCGGTGAAGGCGCGCCAGGGCTGCTGCAGGGCCAGCGCAGGCTGCCAGTCCAGCAGTCCACCGGTCTGCCGGACCTGCAGCCCATGGGTCTGTCCTTCGATGAGAGCGCTGGGCAGTGCCCAGGCCAGCGCGCTGCCCAGCGCGAACAAGGCGCACAGCCCCAGCCAGGCCATGCCGGGGCGCTGCAGCAGGGGCAACGTCGGCGGCCTGGTGCCAGGGTGGACGCCGGCCTTCAGCCGAACACCGCGTGCCACAGCGCCAGCACGGCCTCGCGCTGGGGGGCGTGCAGGGCCGGATCGAACTGCGTCGGCCGGGCGTCCAGCCGCGCGCTGTGCTGGGCGCGGCGCAGTTCGCGGTAGGCGTCGGCTGCGGCGCGGCCCACGCCCGCCGGCAGCAGGCCCTGGGCCTCGGCCCGCTGCAGCAGGGC
>JBBRVT010000504.1:0-3315 GCA_038246615.1 Burkholderiales bacterium | reverse complement strand
GTGCATCGGTGGCGCCGCTGGACTTTGCGCTGTCGATCGCATTTCCGGCGCTGGCCGACGCTTTCGCGCTCGACACGCGGGAAGTCCGCTGGGTGGCCATCTGCTATGTGCTGACCTATGGCGTGCTGATGCTGTGGGTCGGCGCGCTGGGCGACAGGGTGGGGCATCTGCGGGTGTTCGCGGTGGGGCTGCTGCTGTCCATCGCTTCGACCGCGCTGTGCGCCATGGCACCCACCTATGGCTGGCTGTTGGCCGGGCGGGTGCTGATGGGCCTGGGCGTGGCGTTTACCTTGTCGTGTGCGCCGGCCCTGGCCATGTCGCTCTTCGACGAGGACCGGCGCACGGCAGTGCTGGCGGCTTATGGCGGGCTGTTTGCGCTGGCGGGGTTGTTGGCGCCGCTGCTGGGCGGCTGGGCCATGGGGCTGATGGGCTGGCCGGGGGTGTTCTGGTTCAGGCTGCCGGTGTATGGGCTGGCGCTGCTGGGGCTGCCGTTGCTGGTGAAGGCGCGGGCGGCGCAGGCGCTGCAGGCTGCGCAGGTTCAGGCCGCAAGGGCGCAGCAGGAGGCGATGGTGACACCGTTGGCGCAGCGGGTGCCCGATGGCGTGGCGCAGGGCGCTGCGGCTGCACCGGTTTCGGTGGCCTGGTGGTCGGCCGCGCTGTGGCGGCTGCCCGGTTTTGCCCGGGTCAATGTGGCGAGCGCGCTGCTGCAGTTCTGCAGTTTTGCGCTGGTGCTGGTGATGCCGTTCTACCTGGTGCGCCAGGGCGGCTGGCACCCGGGTGCGATCGGTCTGATGCTCGGCAGCTGGGCGGCGGGGTCGATGCTCGGCTCGGCACTGGCGGCACGCTGGGTGCGGGCGCGCGGGCTGGCATCGGCCACGCTGTGGGGCGTGGCGCTGGTCGCGCTGGGGCTGCTGGGCCTGGTGCTGTGGCCGGCGCAACCCACTGCGGCTGCGGTGCCATGGATGGTGGTGGCCTTGGTGGTGCAAGGCCTGGGTGTGGGGGTCTTCCAGGTGGCCTATGCCGACCAGGTGGTGGCCGCACTGCCCGCCCACCAGCGCGGCGTGGCCGGCAGCCTGACGATGGTGACGCGCACCGGCGGCGTGGTGCTGGGCGCGTTGATCTGGGCCGACGTGCTGCAGCGGGCGGGCGAGGACGATTTCATGCGCGGGCACCGGGCGGTGTTCGGGGCTGCCGCGCTGCTGGCCGCAGGCTTGGCGGCGGTGCTCTGGTGCGCCGGGCGGCGGCCTGCGGCAGGGCGCACCTGAGGCGGCCTGGCGATTGCTTGCACCAGATGCATGCCCCCTTCCACCTCCGGATGCCCCGCCGTGCCTTCTGCCTCCGACCGTGACCCCGCAGCGGCCCAGATGGCGCATGTCATCACCCGCGACAAGCTGCTCGACGGCTCGCTCGCCGAGCACTTCCGGGCCAACGCGCCGCCGGGTTACCAGGTGCGCAGCCAGGCCGAGCTGGATGCCTCGCTCGACGAGGTGCTGAACGGGCATGTGCAGGGTGAGCCGGCGTGGGTGTTCGGCTACGGCTCGCTGATCTGGAACCCCGCGCTGGCCCACGACGCCGCCGAGAAGGCGCATGTGTTCGGCTGGTGCCGGCGCTTTTGCATCAAGCTGATGATGGGCCGCGGCAGCGTGGAGCAGCCCGGGCTGATGCTGGCGCTGGACCGCGGCGGCTCCTGCTGGGGCGTGGCATTGCGGATTCCGGCCGACCGCATGCGCGACGAACTGGCGCTGCTGTGGCGCCGGGAGATGCTCAGTGGCGCATACCAGGCGCGCTGGGTGGCTGCCAGCATCCACGGCCGCCGGCAGCCTGCGCTGACCTTCGTGGTCAACCGCCACAGCCCGCGCTACCTGGGCGCACTGTCGCTGCATGAGCAGGCCCGGATGCTGTGCGCCGGCGTGGGCCACCTGGGCAGTTGCCGCGAGTATTTCGACAACACCGTGGCCAGCCTGCAGCGGCTGGGGCTGAAGGACGCCAGCTTGCAGCGGCTGGCGCGTGAATTGGGGGCCACGCCGGCGGTTCGGTCCCGGGTGCGGAATGGGTCGCCGGGTGATGGCGGCGGCTGAAGGCCGCAGGTGATGGCGGTGGACTGGGGCGGCGGCCGAGGCTGACACGTTCCCGGCCGAGCCGTGTGTCACCTAACGCCTGGTACGCAGCGCCCGAGTGTGCGGCGCTGTCAGGCCGGCGCGGGCGTCAATCGCGGGCGGCGGCGGTGGCTGCTCGGTGGCCTGCTGCGCCGCAGCCATGCGGCCTGTCACCATGTCGGCGCAGGCCCCGCTGGCTTGAAGGGCTGCTTCAACGCCCGCTCCACCATCATCAGCCGGTCCTGGCCATAGAACATGTCGCCGTCGACGATGTAGGTGGGTGAGCCGAAGACGCCGCGCACCACCGCTTCTTCGCTGTTCTGTGCGAACGCGTCCTGCACTGCCGGACTTTGCGCTGCTGCGTGCAACGGTGCGGGGTCGAGCCCGGCCTCGCGTGCAATCTGCGACAGGACCTCGGGATCGGCCAGGTCGCGGTCGTCCTGCCACAAGGCGCGCAGGATCGCGATGTGCAAGGCGTCCACATCGGCACCTTGCTGCTGTGCAGCGATGACGAACCCCGCAGACCATGTGCGGTCACCGAAGTGGTGCACCGGATCAACGACGACCGGGATGCCGAGGTATTCGCTCCAGCGCTCGATCTCGCGTCCGAAGAAATACTGTTTGTGACTGCCGGGACGTTGTTCGAATGCCAGGCTGCCACTGGCCGGCACAACACGGCCCAGGTTGATCGGCTTGTGCACGAGCCTGCGCCCCGAGGCGCGGGCCAGCCCAACGATGCTTTCAGCGCCGAAATAGGCGTAGATGGAGCGGGTGGAGTAGTAGTAGTCGATGCTGCCGGTCATGGGCGCTGCTCCTCGGGCTGTGGGTTGCCGACGCTTGTCGTCGATGCTGGTGGACTGTCCACGGTCCATTATGTTGGTCAGACAGTTCCAGGCCATTACCGCACTTCGCCGCGCGAGGCTGATCGCAACCAGCGCAGCCGCCACACGTGTTGCCGCCAAGGGCAGTTGGGTGGTGATGTTCCGGGGCTGGTGGCGCTCCTGCTGGCGCTCCTGCTCGCAGCACCCAGGACGTGGCCCCGGTGTCTTTCACGCTCAGGCGCAAACCCGCTGCGGTACCCACGGGGTGCAGGCCCGGCACGGCCTGACGCTTCACTTCGATTGCGGTCAGTGTTTTCGCGGGCTTCGGAATGGTTGCCCAGCCGGAGATCAACCCCTTCTGTCCCCCCATCCCGCGATGCGGTTGGGCGAGACGCTGT
>JBBRVT010000503.1:0-3318 GCA_038246615.1 Burkholderiales bacterium | reverse complement strand
GGCAGGGTCAGGCCGCCAGCTTCGCTTCGAACTCGCCCTTGATCGCCAGCAGCTGCGCCGGCAGGCGACTGGCCAGTTGCTGGAACAACTCACCGTGCAGGGCGATTTCAGTGGCCCAGGCGCTGCGGTCGACCGAGATGACCGACTGGTACTGCGCCTGACTGAAATCGAGCCCGGCCCAGCTGAGGTCGCCATAGCGCGGGCTGGTGCCGAGGAAGCTCTCTGCACCACCGGCCGTGCCGTCCACCCGTTCGAGCATCCACTTCAACACGCGCATGTTGTCGCCATAGCCGGGCCAGACGAACTGGCCGTCCGCGCCCTTGCGGAACCAGTTGACGCAGAAGATCGTCGGCAGCTTGCCGCCGCCGGCGGCCAGCTTCTCGCCAAGCCGCAGCCAGTGGCCGAAGTAGTCGCCCATGTGGTAGCCGATGAACGGCAGCATCGCGAACGGGTCGCGCCGCACCACGCCCTGCTGGCCGGCGGCGGCGGCAGTGGTCTCGCTGCCCATGGTGGCGGCCATGTAGACCCCCTCGGCCCAGTTGCGGGCCTCGGTCACCAGCGGCACCGTGGTGCTGCGGCGGCCGCCGAAGATGAAGGCGTCGATCGCGTGGCCGGTGGGCGAATCCCACTGCGCATCGAGCACCGGGTTGTTGGTGGCGGCCACGGTGAAGCGCGAATTCGGGTGCGCAGCCGGCCTCGGCTTGCCGCCCACGCCGGTTTCCTTGGCGATGGCCGGCGTCCAGTCACGGCCCTGCCAGTCGGTCAGGTGCGCCGGGGTGTCGCCGTCCATGCCTTCCCACCACACGTCGCCGTCGTCGGTCAGCGCCACGTTGGTGAAGATGACATCGGCCTTCAGCGAGGCCATGCAGTTCGGGTTGGTCTTGTGGTTGGTGCCGGGCGCCACGCCGAAGTAACCGGCCTCGGGGTTGATGGCGTGCAAGCGGCCGTCGGCACCGGGCTTGATCCAGGCGATGTCGTCGCCGACGGTGGTCACCTTCCAGCCGTCCAGTTCCCTGGGCGGCACCAGCATCGCGAAATTGGTCTTGCCGCAGGCGCTGGGGAAGGCGGCGGCGACGTGGTACTTCTTGCCCGCCGGGCTGGTGACGCCCAGGATCAGCATGTGCTCGGCCAGCCAGCCCGGGCCACCGGAGGGCCCTTGGGATGCATCACGGCCCATGCGGCTGGCGATGCGCAGCGCGAAGCACTTCTTGCCCAGCAGCGCGTTGCCGCCATAGCCCGAGCCGTAGCTCCAGATCTCGCTGGTCTCGGGGTAATGCACGATGTACTTGGTCTTGTTGCAGGGCCACGCGGCGCCCTGTTCGCCCGGCTGCAACGGCGCGCCCACGGTGTGCATGCAGGGCACGAACACGCCGTCGTCGCCCAGCACGTCGAACACCGCACGGCCCATGCGGGTCATGATGCGCATGTTGACAGCCACGTAGGCGCTGTCGGAGAGCTCCACGCCGATGTGGGCGATGGGCGAGCCCAGCGGGCCCATCGAGAACGGCACCACGTACAGCGTGCGGCCCTTCATGCAGCCATTGAACAGCGCCGGCGTGCCGTCGGCCTGGCCGTGCTGCAGCAGCGCGCGCATCTCGGCGGGCGCCATCCAGTTGTTGGTGGGGCCGGCGTCTTCCTGGTGCTGGCTGCAGATGAAGGTGCGGTCTTCGACCCGGGCCACGTCGCTCGGGTCGCTCAGCGCCAGGAAGCTGTTGGGGCGCTTGGCCGGGTTCAGCTTGCGGAAGGTGCCGGCATCGACCAGTTGCTGGCACAGGCGGTCGTACTCGGCCTGGCTGCCGTCGCACCAGTGCACGTCGGCGGCTCCGGTCAGGGCGGCCATGTCGGCCACCCAGGCCACCAGGCGGGCGTGCTGCACATAGGCGGGGACGTTCAGGCGCAGGCCTTCCGTCACGGGCTGGTTCATCGGTTGCTCCAATCAGGCTGAGGTTCGGGAAACGGAATTGCGAAAGCTGCGGGGTGCGCGCTGCCACCGGGGCTTTTGCAATGCCGCGTTCGGGTAGGTGGAGGGAGGGTCCTTGCGGGCGGGCGGGGCCGGAAACGCGACCAGGGGCCGCCGATGACGGTCACGAAGCGGTGACTTCGGAGCTGGGCCACTTCGCCGCGTGATGGGCAGCCGGGCCATTGTCAAACGAGTGTAATGGGCCCGTAACCACCGGGTCCATGGGGGTCATGCAGATTCCGCATGACGTGGTGCACGGTCTCGGGCCGCTGTCCGGGCCCTGCTGCCGACCAGTGGAACAATGCTGACATGTCACGTCGCCTGGTTGTCGCGCTGATTCTCGGACTGGCGGCGCTGGCCGGTGCTGCCGCATGGTGGGCCTGGCCGCCCCCGCAGGTGCCGGCCGTGGTGCTGCAGCCGGCACCGCTGGTGCGCACGTTGCTGTTCGCCGCCCGCGTGGCGGCGCCCCAGCGGGTCGACCTGGGCGCCACCGTCACCGGCCGGGTGACGGCGGTGCTGGTGGCCGAGGGCGCCCGCGTGCGCGCCGGCCAGCCGCTGGTGCAGCTGGAAGACGCCGAACTGCGCGCTGCGCTGGCCCAGGCCCGCGCCAGCGCCCGCCAGGCCGCCGCGCGCCTGGCCGGGCTGCGCAGCACCGGCCGCAGTGCCGCCCAGGCCACGGTGGCGCAGACCGATTCCAACCTGCTGGCCGCTCAGGCCGACCTGCGCCGCACCCGCGACC
The DNA here is from genome assembly GCA_038246615.1 of Burkholderiales bacterium. GTDB lineage: Bacteria > Pseudomonadota > Gammaproteobacteria > Burkholderiales > Burkholderiaceae_C > Pseudaquabacterium. Next base: position 619 of record JBBRVT010000503.1, on the reverse strand, counting down.
TGGTGGCGCAGGGCTTCGTCAGCCAGGCGCGGCTCGACGACGCCGAACGCGCCGTGGCCGTGGCGCAGGCGCAACTGGCCGGCGCCAGCGCCCAGCGCGCTGCGGTTGCCGACCAGGGCAGCGACGTGGCCCAGGCCGAGGCCCAGCTGGCGCTGGCTGGCGCGGCCGTAGAGGCAGCCATCGCCCGCCTGGCCCAGGCGCAGCTGCTGGCGCCGGCCGATGCGCGGGTGCTGCAGCGCCTGGTGGAGCCGGGCCAGATCGTGCAGCCGGGCCGCGCGCTGCTGGCGCTGGCGCTGCAGGGCCCGGTGCAGCTGGTGGGCCAGATGGACGAGCGTTTCCTGGGGCAGCTGCTGGTCGGCCAGCCGGCCAGCGTGCTGGCCGACGCCTATCCCGGCCAGCGCTTTGCGGCGCAGGTGCAGCTGATCGCCCCGCTGGTGGACACCCAGCGCGGGGCGGTGGAGGTCAAGCTGACGTTGCCGCAGGCCGCGCCGGCGTTTCTGCGCGAAGACATGACGCTGTCGGTCGAGGTGGAGACAGGCCGCCGCGAGCGTGCCCTGGTGGTGCCCACCGCAGCGCTGGTGGGCGCGTCAGACGGCAACAGCGCCCAGGTGCATGTGCT
>JBBRVT010000502.1:0-3325 GCA_038246615.1 Burkholderiales bacterium | reverse complement strand
GTGGGTGTGCTGTGCGCCGCAGTGTGCGGCCACGCGGCATCCGGGTTCTTGCACCCGCGCGACACCACCGCTGCCACGCACAATCGCAGCACTGTCCGCCGCAACGTCCGCCGCAAAGTCAGCCGCAAAGTCAGCCGCAACGTCCGCCGCAAAGTCCGCCGCAAAATCCGCCGCACCGTCCGCCGCGAAGTCAGCCACCCACCCATCCCACCATGCCCGCAGCCACCGTCGACTACTACCTCGCCACCGTCTCGCCCTGGGGCTACCTGGGCCATGCCCGTTTCGTGGCGATGACGCAGGCCGCCGGCGCCACGGTGCGCGTCAAGCCGATAGACCTGGGCGAGATCCTGCCGCTCTCGGGCGGTCTGCCACTGGCCAGGCGCGCACCGCAGCGCCTGGCCTACCGGCTGGTGGAACTGCAACGCTTCAGCCGCCACCTCGGCATTCCGCTGCACCCGCAGCCGGCGCACTTTCCGGTCAACGGCAACGACGCGGCGCTGCTGATCCTGGCCACCGATGCCGCGCTGGGCAGCGCCGCCGCGCTGGGCCTGGCCGGCCGCGTGGGCGCGGCCATCTGGGCCGAGCAGCGCAACCTGGCCGACCCCGCAGTGCTGGCCGCGCTGCTGGCCGAAGCCGGCCTGCCGGCCAGCCTGCTGGACCCGGCCGCACTGGCCGCCGCCGCGCCGCGCTATGCCGCCTGCACCGCCGAGGCGCGCGATCTGGGCGTGTTCGGTGCGCCCAGCTATGTGATCGACGGCGAGATCTTCTGGGGCCAGGACCGGCTGGACTTCGTGCAGCGCAGGCTGCAGGCGGGCTGAAGCCCTGCCCCGCACCCCGCCCCCCTGAACCCGCGCACGATCGAGCCGCCGCCATGCCCCACCTGGTGATCCTCTACACCGCCAACCTCGACGCGGTGAGCGACCTGACCGTGCTGTGCCGCAGCCTGGCCGATGCGATGCTGGCGGTGCGTGACGAGACCGGCCGCCAAGTCTTCCCCACCGGCGGCACCCGCGTGCTGGCCTACCCGGCGCCGCACTTCGCGGTGGCCGACGGCGGCACCGCCGGCCGGGCCGCCGGGCCGGGTGGCGACTACGGCTTCGTCTACCTCAACCTGCGCATGGCCAGCGGCCGCAGCGCTGCGGTGCATGCCGACACCGGCGCACGGCTGCAGGCGGTGACCAAAGCGCACTTCACACCGTTGCTGGCCTGCCGGCCGGTGGGCGTGACCCTGCAGATCGACGAGGGGCACGAGGTGTTCGACGCCAGGCACAGCTCGCTGCACCCGCTGTTCCAGACCCCCACCTGACGAAAGACACCCCATGCAGATGCCGCAGAACACCTTCAAGGCCGCGCTGGCCGCCGGCCGTCCGCAGATCGGCCTGTGGGTCGGCCTGGCCGACGCCAACGCCGCCGAGGCCCTGGCCGGCACCGGCTACGACTGGCTGCTGCTCGACGGCGAGCATGCGCCCAACGACCCGCGCAGCATCCTGCAGCAGCTGCGTGCGGTGGCGCCTTACCCGGTGCAGCCGGTGGTGCGGCCGGTGATCGGCGACGTGGCCCTGGTCAAGCAGTACCTGGACATCGGCGCGCAGACCCTGCTGATCCCGATGATCGACACCGCCGGGCAAGCAGCGCAGATGGTGCAGGCCATGCGCTATGCGCCGGCCGGCATCCGCGGCATGGGCGCGGCGCTGGCGCGGGCGTCGCGCTACAACCAGGTGGAAGGCTACCTGGACCAGGCCGAAGCGCAGATGTGCCTGCTGGTGCAGGCCGAAACCGCCACCGCCATCGCCAACCTGCCGGCGATCGCCGCCACCGACGGCGTGGACGGTGTGTTCTTCGGCCCGGCCGACCTGTCGGCGTCGATGGGCTACCCCGGCCAGCCGGCGCATCCTGCGGTCGAACAGGCCATGCTCGACGGCATCGCCACCGTGCGCGCCGCCGGCAAGGCGCCCGGCATCCTGATGACCGACCCGGCGCAGGCGCACAAGTACCTGGATGCCGGCGCCCTGTTCGTGGCGGTGGGGATCGACACGCTGCTGCTGGTGGCAGCCGCACGCGCGCTGGTGCGGCAGTTCAAGGCCTGACAGGGGTTCCGTGCCCAACCTGCAGATCACCGGCCTCACGCTGGCCTGGCAAGGCGACCTGCCGCTGTTCAGCCACTGGAATGCCACGCTCGGCCCGGGCCTGCACTGGCTGCAGGGAGATGCCGGCAGCGGCAAGACCACGCTGCTGCGCTGGCTGGCCGGCGAGGCCCTGCCGGGCGCCAGCGCGCGGGGCCAGGTGCTGGTGGACGGCTTGCCGCCGGCCGCGCCCGCCGCCTGGCTCGATGCGCGCGACCCGGCCTTCGACAACCTGACCGCAGCCGCCTTGCGCGACCACCTGCGCCGGCGCCACCCGGCGCTGGACGATGCCGCCTGGCAGCGCCACATCGGCGGCTTCAACCTGGCGCCGCATGCCTTCAAGACGCTGCACATGCTGTCCACCGGCATGCGGCACAAGGCGGCACTCGCAGCCGTGCTGGCCGCCGGTGCGCCGCTCACCCTGCTCGACGAGCCCACCGCCGGCCTGGACGTGCCGGCCACTGCGTGGCTGGTACAGGCCCTGACCGATCTGGCCGCCCAGCAGCAGCGTTGGGTGCTGGTGGCCGCCGGCGCCTGGCCCGACGGGCTGGCGCGCGCTGGCGATCTGCTGCTGGCTTGAGCGACCGGCGCGCTGCAGTCCGCCGGAGGCGGTTGACAGCTCGGCCGTCGACACCTCGGCCGTGGCCAACCCGGCCGTCGGCATCTCTGCCCGGCCGCTTGCCGGGCGGGCTGGCGGCCTGCACCACCACGGCGGACGACCGCGCCGGCACCGCCCGTGTCCCGGCATTGCCGCCGGTGCAGCAACCGGCCGACAACCCTGCATCGCCTGCCAAGGTGGACGCCGTTGCTCCACAACGTCGGGCACCAGAGCCACGGCAAGGACAAGCCCGACCCCGGCCGCTTCAACGTCACCAGGCAGGAGGCCGACCGTGGCGCATTCAAGACGCCGTCGCTGCGCTCTGCCGCGCTGGCTGCACCGTACTTCCATGACGCCAGCGTGGCCACCTTGAAGGAGGCCCTGCGCTGCATGGCCGGCGGCGACCGGCCTGAGAGCCCGGCGCTGCAGCCGCGCAACCTGAGCGAGCGCGAGATCGACCAGGGCGAGATCGACCAGGTCGTGGCCTTGCTCGAGAGCCTGACCAGCACCGAGCCCTGGCAGGCGGCCAAACTGTCCTGACGGCTGGCCGCCAGTGATGGGCCGTTGGTGAATGGCCGCTAGTGATTGGCCGCTAGCGGCTGGC
>JBBRVT010000501.1:0-3327 GCA_038246615.1 Burkholderiales bacterium | reverse complement strand
GGCGTTTCCTCATGAGCGCCCCCAGACCTGCCGCTTCGCGTCAGGCCCCCCGAGGGGGATGAGGAAACTTGGGAGCGGCCCGGCGTTTCCTCATGAGCCTGAGACTGCTGGCAAGGCCCGGCCGGCCCGGCCCTCAGCCGGCTGCTGAAGCCGGGTGGCGCTGGGGCGGCGGGCGAACTGGCCTGCGGTGGTCTCGCTGTGGCCAGCGCCAGGCTGCGCGTCAGTGGCCGGCGTCCAGTGCCGGCGGCTGGGTCAGGTCGGCGTCGACGTTCATCAGCACGCTGGCCAGGGACAGGCTGCGCCACAGCGGCTCGGGCATCGCCAGGATGGCCTCTGGCGTGCGGGCACTGCGCACCCAGTGGCTGATGTCGGCATGCTGCTGGTGCGTCAGCAGGCGGCGGCTCAGCATTTCGTCCAAGGTCTTCATTTCTTCAGTCCCCGCGATGACAGGGCGGTGCGCGGCCCGCTTGCATCATGCCAGCGCGCCGGGCCGCAGGCGGACCGTGCCCGATCAACCCCAAGGACGAACTTTCAAGGAGACACGCATGCGAGACCTCACGAACAAGGTGGCCTGGATCACCGGCGCCGGCAGCGGCATTGGCGCGGGCACGGCGCTGGCCTACGCGCGGGCGGGCATGCGCCTGGTGCTGTCGGGCCGGCGACTGGCCGAGCTGCAGGCGGTGGCCGAGCAGGTGGCCGCCATCGGCCGCGACAGCGGCAACGGCGCAACCGCCCGGGTGGCGGTGCTGGACGTGGCCGACGTGGCGGCGGTGCAGGCGGTGGCCGCCGGCATCGCGGCGCAAGAGGGCCGGCTCGACGTGCTGGTCAACAGCGCCGGCCTGAACGTGCGCGAGCGCAACTGGAAGCACTTGTCCACCGCCGGCTGGGACCAGGTGCTGCGCATCGACCTGGACGGCACCTTCTACTGCTGCCATGCCGTGCTGCCGATGATGCGCGCGCAGCAAGACGGGCTGATCGTCAACATCTCGTCCTGGGCCGGCCGCTTCGTCGGCACCATGACCGGGCCGGCCTATAGCGCGGCCAAGTTCGGCGTCAACGCGATGACCGAGAGCCTGAACATGGAAGAGTGCATGAACGGCATCCGCGCCACGGCGGTGTGCCCTGGCGAGGTGGCCACGCCCATCCTCGACAAGCGGCCGGTTCCCGTCAGCGCCGAAGACAAGGCCCGCATGGTGCAGGCCGATGACTGCGGCGAGCTGATGCTGTTCCTGGCCCGCCTGCCGGTGCATGTGTGCCTGAACGAGGTCACCATCAGCCCCACCTGGAACCGCGGCTTCGTGGCCCAGGCGGCCAGCATCCCCGGTTGAGGCAGGCATGCCGCACCCGCTGCGTTTGCGCCAGGTTTGCCTGGCGGCCCCCCGGCTGGAGCCGGTGCTCGACGACCTGCAGGCCATCCTGGGCCTGCAGGTGTGCCACCGCGACCCGGGGCTGATCGCCTACGGGCTGGAGAACGCGCTGCTGCCGGTGGGCAGTGACTTCATCGAGGTGGTGGCGCCGGTGCAGGGCGACACCGCCGCCGGCCGCTTCATTTCGCGCACGCGCGGGCATGGCGGCTACATGGCGATCTTCCAGTGCGACGACCCGCGCGCCGGCCAGGCCCGCGCTGCGGCGCTGGGCGTGCGCACCGCGCATGCAATCGACCGCCCCGCCTACCAGAGCGTGCAGCTGCACCCGCGCGACTGCCGCGCCGCCTTCATCGAGCTGGGCCACAGCCCCGGCGGCGACGACCGCGCCACCGGCACCTGGTGGCCGGCCGGGCCGCACTGGCAGGCCGGCGTGCGCACCGATGTCACGCAGCGCCTGCTGGGCATCGTGCTGGAAAGCCCCGAGCCAGCAGCCCTGCTGGCGCACTGGGCGCGCATCCTGGGCCTGGCGGGCGATGGCCAGGGGCTGCAGGTCGACGGCACCAGCATTGGCGCCGAGCCCGGCCCGGCCGACGCACTGGGCGCGGTGGTGCTGGCGGTGGCCGACCTGAGCGCCACGCTGGCGCGGGCGGTGGCCTGTGGCCTGTGGGTGCAGGCCGACAGCTTCCACCTGGCCGGCATGCACTTCCGGCTGCAAGCCGCCGCCTGAACCATGAAAAAAGCGCCTGCCGGAAGGCAGGCGCTTTTGGTGGCGCTGTGCAGGCGCTTCTTACTGGCGCTGTGGTGGCACTGTGCAGGCGCCGTGCAGGCGCCGTGCAGGCGCCTGGGCAAGCGCAGCGGCGGGCGCCGCTACTTGCCCACCAGGAACAGCGACAGCTGCGGCACGGCGATCACGATCGTCAGCCAGATCAGCATGATGATGATGAACGGCACTGCTGCCTTGCAGATGGTGCCGAAGCCTTCCTTGAACGCGGCCATCGCCACGATCAGGTTCAGCCCCACCGGCGGGGTCAGGTAGCCGATCTCCAGGTTGGCGATCATGATGATGCCGAAGTGGATCGGGTCGAAACCCTTGGCCGAGGCCAGCGGCTCCAGCAGCGGCGCCAGGATCAGGATCGCCGAGCCGATGTCCATCAGGGCGCCGACCATCAGCAGCAGCGCGTTGATCAGGAACATCAAGACCCAGCGGTCCTGCACCGCAGTGATCATGAACTGCACCATCTGCTTGGGTGCACCCGAGTGGTCGAGGATGGTGTTCAGGCTGCCGGCAATGGCCAGCAACGGCAGCAGCGTGGCCAGCAGGCGGGTGGTCTCCAGCACCACCTGGACCAGCTCTTTGCCGTTCATCGCACGGCTGGCGAAGAAGTGCTGCACGCCGCTCAGCGCACCACCGCGCACCGGCGCTGCCGGAATCACCTCGCGCTTGTGCACGAAGAACTCGATGATCAGCGCATAGAACAGTGCCACCGCGGCCGATTCAGTCGGGCTGAAATAGCCTGAGTAGATGCCGCCGATGATGATCACCGGCAACATCAACGCGAAGATGCCGTTGGTGAACGACGCCCAGACCTGGCCCATGGTGAACCGCTCGCGTGCGATTTTGCGGTTCAACACCAGCGAGTAGCCGGCGAACATCAGCGTCAGCAGCAGCCCGGGGCCGATGCCGGCCACGAACAACTCTGCGATGTTCTTCTCGGTCATGATGCCGTAGAGGATCAGCGGGATCGACGGCGGGATGATGATGCCCAGCGTGCCGGCCGACATCACCGCGCCCAGCGCAAACTGCTTGCTGTAGCCCTTTGCCACCAACGCCGGGTACATCACCGAGCCGATCGCCAGCATGGTGACGATCGACGAGCCGTTGATGGACGCGAAGGCCGCACAGCTCAGCACGCAGGCGATGCCCAAGCCACCCGGAATGGGCGAGGTGATCGTGGTCATG
>JBBRVT010000500.1:0-3344 GCA_038246615.1 Burkholderiales bacterium | reverse complement strand
GCCTCGTCGAGGATCTGGCTGACCTGCCGGCCCTGCGGGTTGAAGGCGTTGGTAGCGATCTCGTCGCTGGCCGAGATCAGCTTGCGCAGGATGGCCCGCTCACGCACGATTTCCGCGTAGCGGCGCAGGTTGGCTGCGCTGGGCACGCTCTGGGCCAGGTCGTTCAGATACTTCAGCCCGCCGCAGGCCTCGGCCTTGCCGTTGTTCTGCAACTGCTCGAACACGGTGATCACGTCGGCCGGCTTGTTGGCGTTGATCAGCGCGGCGATGGCGGTGAAGATCTCGCGGTGCTCGTAGCGGTAGAAGTCGCTCTCGCCGACCTGGTCGCCGGCGCGGTCCCAGGCCAGGTTGTCGATCAGCAGGCCGCCCAGCACGCTCTGCTCGGCCTCCACCGAATGCGGCGGAATCCGCAGGCGTGCCACCTCGTCGTCGGGGCCGGGGGCTTGCTGGGTGGCGCGAAAGACGGCTGACATGGGCGGGCAAGGGCTCGGCAAAGCCGGGTTCGAAGGATGTGTCGGAGATCATAAGCTGCGCCCCCGACGTCACCTGTGGACAGCGCTGGGGAAATCCGGGGGACGGATGCGGGACAAGTCCGCTGACCGGTGGCCCAATAAAAAACGCCGCACAGGGCGGCGTCAACAGGGCGGCGTCAACAGGGCGGCATCAACAGGGCGGCATCAACAGGGCAGCATCAACGGGTCGTTACCGAACGCCTGCGGCAGCACCGCAGCAGGGGTGTAGCGCCGGCCTACAACCAGTACACCAGAAAGTACAAGCCCAGCCAGACCACATCGACGAAGTGCCAGTACCAGACAGCGCCCTCGAAGCCGAAGTGCCGTTCGGTCGTGAAGTGGCCCTTTTGCAGCCGCAGCGTGATGAACAGCAGCATCAGCATGCCGACGAACACATGGAAGCCGTGAAAGCCGGTCAGCAAGAAAAAGGTGGAGCCGAAGATGCCCGAGGTGAGCTTGAGGTTCAGGTCGCGGTAGGCATGGATGTATTCGTAGGCCTGCACGCAGATGAAGGTGGCACCCAGGGCGACGGTGATCCACATCCAGGTGATGGTCTTGGCACGCTTGCCGGCAAGCAGCGCGTGGTGGGCGATCGTCAGCGTCAGGCCGGATGTCAGCAGCAGCGCCGTGTTGATCGTCGGTAGCGGCCACGGGCCCATGGTGGCGAATGGCTCGACGGTGCCGGCTGGCGACGCAGTGAGGCCACCGCCGGCGCTGGGCCAGATGGCCTTGAAATCGGGCCACAGCACCTGGTGGTCCAGGTTGCCGAGCATCGGCAGCGCATGGGCGCGGGCCCAGTACAACGCGCCGAAGAATGCAGCAAAGAACATCACCTCCGAAAAGATGAACCAGCTCATGCTCCAGCGGAACGACACGTCGACGCGCTCGGAGTACATCCCGCTCTCGCTTTCGGCAATCGCCTCCTTGAACCAGACAAACAGCGTGGACAACCAGATCACCATGCCCAGCAGCAGGGAATAAGCCCCCCATCCGGCGCCATTGATCCACTGGCCCGCGCCCAGGATGACGAAGAACAGGCCCAGCGCGGCCATCGCCGGGTGGCGCGACGGGCCGGGCACGAAGTAGTACGGGGTGGTCCCGTGCGGTGTCGCTGCTGACATCTTGTGTGTTTTCCTCGAAACCTGGGACTCTGGATGGGAAGGGCCGTCGATCGGTGCGAAAGGCGATGCGGCGACAGCCTAGCTGGCCACGCCGCTGCGCACCACCCACTGCGCCAGCAGCACCAGCGACACGACGAACACGGCCGCAGCCAGCACGCCACCGATGACCACGTGCACCGGGTTGAGCTTGGCGACATCTTCAGCATGGTCGGCTGAACGCCGGACACCGAAGAAGGCCCAGCCCACGGCGCGGATGGTCTGCAGCAACGAGCCCTTGCGGGCTGCGGCCTGGCGCAGGTCGCCGCTCACGAGCGTTTGCCGGCAGCCGGCTTGGCCGGATCGACTGCGTTCTGGCCCACCACCTTGCCCGGCACCTCGAAGAAGGTGTAGGACAGCGTGATGGTGGTCACGTCCTTGGGCAGCTTGGGGTCGACATAGAACACCACCGGCCACGCCTTCTGCTCCCCGGGGGCCAGGATGTACTCGCTGAAGCAGAAGCACTCCAGCTTGTTGAAGTGCGCGCTTGCGCGCATCGGCGCGTAACTGGGAAATGCCTGCGCCGCCATGGTGCGGGTCTGCTTGTTGCGGAACTCGTACATCACTGTGACCAGCTCACCCGGGTGCACCTTCATGGAGCCGACCGCCGGCTTGAAGTCCCAGGGGCCGCGCGCATTGGCGTCGAACTCGACGGTGATGGTGCGCGAGGTGTCGACCTGGGTGTTGCCCTGGCGCTTGCCCGCCGCCAACATCCCGCCAGAAGTGACGCGTTCGCTGACCGACAGCACGTTGATGCCCAGCGCCACGCAGATGGTGCGGTACATCGGCACCAGCGCGTAACCGAAACCGAACATGGCGAGGGTGATGACCAGCAGTTTGCCGACCATGCGACGGTTGTCACGGTGCAGGCCGGCGAGCAGAGGGGGCAGGGCCATGGCTGTTCAGTACCTGGACAAAACCAGCTTGGCGACGAAGGCGATCAAGAATGTCGCAGCCAACGACGCCAGCGCCAGGGCCAGGCGCAGGTTGGCCCGGCCCTGCGCTTGCGGATCTCGGGGAGTGGTCATTTCGGGGCGGCGTCCGGTCAGGCCAGCACGCGCGTGGCGCTGGGGTCGAGCTTGGGCGGATTCTCGAAGGTGTGGAACGGCGCCGGCGATGGCACTTCCCATTCCAGACCCTCGGCACCTTCCCAGGGTTTTTGCGGCGCCTTGACACCCAAGCCGCGCATCATCGGAATGACGACGAAGACAAAGAAATACACCTGCATGAAGCCGAACCCGAAAGCGCCCACCGAGGCAATCGCGTTGAAATCAGCGAACTGCATCGGGTAGTCGGCGTAGCGGCGCGGCATGCCGGCTATGCCCAGGAAGTGCATCGGAAAGAAAGTGAGGTTGAAGAAGATCAGCGAGCCCCAGAAGTGGATCTTGCCGCGCGTCTCCGAATACATCACCCCGGTCCACTTCGGGCCCCAGTAGTAGACGCCGGCAAACAGCGCATACAGCGAACCCGCCACCAGCACGTAGTGGAAGTGCGCCACCACGTAGTAGGTGTCCTGCAGCTGGATGTCGATCGGCGCCATCGCCAGGATCAGGCCGGTGAAGCCGCCGATGGTGAACACGAAGATGAAGCCCACGGCCCAGAGCATCGGCGTCTCGAAGGTCATCGAGCCGCGCCACATGGTGGCGATCCAGTTGAAGATCTTCACGCCGGTGGG
>JBBRVT010000499.1:0-3348 GCA_038246615.1 Burkholderiales bacterium | reverse complement strand
CGACGCGCTGCTCGACCTGGCCGAGCAGGACGCTGCCGGCCAGCCCGGCGCCATGGCCGCCGCCTTGCAGCGCGCCGGGCAGGCAGCCAAGGTGGACGATATCCGCTTCGCATCCCAGACCGCCTACCTGACGCGCCAGCTGCTGGATGCCATGGGTGTGCGCAAACTGGAGCAGCGGCTGCAGCCCGGCACCGAGCCGGCCGAAGGCGACCTGGACGCCGACGCCACCGCGCTGCGCCAGACCCTGGCCGCCGCCCGTGCGCGGCTGCAGCGCCAGGCGCGTGCCCATGTGGAGCAGCGCTTCGCGCTGTTCGGCAAGCCGGCCACCGAGGCCTTCATGGCCGAGGTGGCGGTGCAGCGCCCGCTGGGCCGCATGAGCCCGGCCGACATGGACCGCATGAAGACGGCGGTGGCGCGCATGGCCAAGCGCCTGGCGCAGCGCCACAGCCACCGCCGCCGCATCACCCTGCGTGGCCAGCTCGACCTGCGCCGCACCATCCGCGCCAATGCCGGGCATGACGGCGTGCCGGTCACGCTGCACTTCAAGCACAGGCGGGTGGACAAGCCGCGCATCGTCGCGGTGTGCGACGTGTCGGGCTCGGTGGCGGCGCATGTGCGCTTTCTGCTGCTGTTCCTGTATGCGCTGCAGGGCACGGTGGCCGACCTGCGTGCGTTTGCCTTCAGCAACCGGCTGCGCGACGTCGGCCCGCCGCTGGAGACCCTGCCGTTCGACGACGCCATGGCGCTGATCCTGAAAGAGGTGGGCGGCGGCAGCACCGACTATGGCCAGGCCTGGCTGGATCTGTACGACCAGCACTGGCAGCTGATCGACGGCCGCACCACGGTGCTGGTGCTGGGCGACGGCCGCAGCAACCAGACCAACCCGCGGCTCGACCTGTTTGCCGAACTGGCCGCCCGCGCCAAGCGGGTGGTGTGGCTCAGCCCCGAAGGCGAGGGCCGCTGGGGCACTGGCGACAGCGCGCTGCTGCAGTACCGCCCCTTTTGCACCCACCTGGGCCACGCCGCCACCGCTGCCGACCTGGAGCGGGCGATCGACGAGGCGCTTTCGGCTTACGGCTGACCAACAAGACGGAGACACCCCATGGCCATCTTCAACCCCCGCGCACTGCTGACCGGCGACGCGCCCGGCGCCTGGAGCGCGCCGGTGCCCGTCACCTACGACCGGCGCGACGTGCTGCTGTATGCGGTCGGCGTCGGCTGCCACGACCTGCGCTTCACCTTCGAAGGCCACCCGCAGTTCGCGCTGTTGCCCAGCTTTGCCATCCGCTGGGGCAGCCTGGGGCTGAAGCTGGACCCGGCGGCGCTGCCACCATCGCCCGGGCCGCTGACCATCGACGCCGAGCGCTGCATCGAGCAACTGGCGCCGCTGCCGGTGCCGGCCGCCGGCCAGCCCTGCACGGTGCAAGTGCGCAGCCGGCTGCTGGCGGTGCACCCGCGCGGCAAGGGCGGCGCCTTCAGCGAGTTCGAGACCGAGGTGCAAGACGGCGCCGGCACGGTGTGCATGCGCATCACCACCGGCGTGTTCCTGCGCGGTGTGGCGGGGCTGGGCGACATCGACCCGTTCGAGGGCGCCGGCGTCACCCGATCGGCCAAGCTCGGCGTGCCCGACCGGCCGGCCGATGTGACCGCCAGCGCCCACATCCCCGCCAACCAGGCTGCGCTGTACCGGCTGTCGGGCGACTACAACCCGCTGCACATCGACCCCGAGGCGGCACGCTTCGGCGGTTTTCCGGCGCCCATCCTGCACGGCCTGTGTACCTACGGCCACACCGCGCAGTTGCTGCTGGGCGCGGTGTGCGGTGGCGACCCGGCCCGCTTCGGCGCGCTGAAGGCGCGCTTCTCGGCGCCGGTGTATCCGGGTGACACGCTGCAGGTGCTGGGCTGGCGAGACGACACACATGCCGGCTCAGGCCGGCTGCTGGTCGAAGCCCGGGTACAGGGTGGCCTGGCCGGTGACCGCACCGTGGTTAACAACGCCTACTTTGAATACCGCTGAGGAGATCCCCATGGCCCGAGAGATCGACACCGGCACGCAAGACCTGCTGGGAACGCTGGACGCCGGCGTGCTGACGCTGACGCTGAACCGGCCCGAGGCGCGCAATGCGATGTCGAAGGCGATGAACCAGGCCCTGCAGGAGCAACTGGCCGCCGCCGAGTTCGACCCGGCGGTGAAGTGCATCGTGCTCACCGGCGCCGGCAAGGGCTTCTGCGCGGGTGGTGACGTGAAAGGCATGGCCGCTTCATCCGACAATTCGGGCGATGGCACGGTGGGTGCGGTGACCATCGACCAGGCCATCCACCGCCAGCGGGTACACCAGCGTGCCACCGCCGGCAAGCTGTTCAAGATGCCCAAGCCGACGCTGGCCGCGCTGCCTGGTGCGGCCGCCGGCGCCGGCCTGGCGCTGGCCCTGGCCTGCGACCTGCGCATCATGGCCAGCAGCGCCATCCTCACCACCGCATTCGCCCGTGTCGGTTTCTCGGGCGACTACGGCGGCACCTATTTCCTCACCCAGTTGGTCGGCTCGGCCAAGGCGCGCGAGATGTACTTCCTGAGCGACCGCGTCGGTGCCGACGAGGCGCTGCGCCTGGGCCTGGCCAACTGGGTCTGCGCCCCCGACGACCTGGCCGCGAAGACGGCCGAGATCGCCAGCCGCCTGGCCAGCGGCCCCAGCGTGGCCTACCGCTACATGAAGGAGAACCTGAACCGCGCGATGGCCGGCGACGTGGACGACTGCCTCGACCTGGAGGCCACGCACCACATCCACTGCGGCCAGACCGAGGACCACCGCGAGGCCACCAAGGCCTTCGTCGAGAAGCGCGAACCGGTCTTCAAGGGGCGCTGAACCATGGCCAACACCATCCGCACCCAGGCGATTGCCGATCTCACCGCGCCCGGCCAGCCCTACGCACTGCAGCAGGCGGTGGTCAACGGCCGCCACCTGCGCATCTTCACGAATGCACCAGCCTCGCTGCGCGCGCTGTTCGAGTCCACCGCCAGCGACCTGCCGTTCATCACCTACGAGCAAGAACAGTTCAGCTATGCCCAGGCCTGGGCGGCGGCCGCGCGCATCGGCCATGTGCTGGTGCACCAGTGCGGCGTGCAGCCGGGTGACCGGGTGGCGATCTCGATGCGCAACTACCCCGAGTGGATGCTGGCCTTCAATGCCGCCACCTCCATCGGCGCCATCGCGGTGGCCATGAATGCGCACTGGCAGACTGAGGAACTGGCCTACGGCCTGCAGGACAGCGGCGCCAAGGTGCTGCTGGCCGACCAGGAGCGGCTGGACCGCCTGGCTGGCGCGGGTGACCTGCCCGGCCTGTCGGCTG
>JBBRVT010000498.1:0-3354 GCA_038246615.1 Burkholderiales bacterium | reverse complement strand
TTGGGCAGCACGCCGATCCACACCCGACCCAGGATCGGGCACAGGTGGTGGCTGCAGGCGCTGCGCACGGTGATCGGGCCGACGATCATCAGCTCGTTCAGGCGCGAGAAGTTGGGGAACTCGGTCACCACCGGCATCGGCACATAGCGGCCGCGGAACACCTCGTCGACGAACATCTTGGCCACGCGCTTGGCCGTCTCGTTGGTGTTGTGGTCGCTGTCGGTGTCGATCACCAGCGCGCGCAGCACCTGCTGCATGTGCTGCTGCACCTCGGTCTTCAGCTCGGTGAGCTCGCCCTCACGGACATGCTCGGCGATGTTGTCGTTGGCGTGGTAGCGGCGCCCGGCGCCCACCAGCCGATAACGGATGCGCTCGCTGGCGCTCAGGCGTGCCAGTTCTTCGTCGCTGCGAAAGATGGTGTGGTTGTCCGGCATGGGCGGCGGTGGTGTCTCCAGGGCCCGCCATTGTGCGCGTTGGCACCAGGGCGGCTCAGGGTCGGGGGATAGACTGCCTGCATGCCCGACCACGCTGCCTCGCCGCCCCTGCACCAGCTGCTGGGGCATGTGGCCGATGCGGTGGCCGGCGTGCGTGCCGGCCGCTCGCTCAACCAGCTGCTGGCCGCCACCCCGCAGGCGCTGCGCGCCGGCACCCAGGCGCTGAGCTTCACCGTGCTGCGCGCCCTGGGCGGCGCACTGACGGTGCGTGCGCTGCTGGTGCCCAAGGCCCCGCCGCCGGCAGTCGATGCCCTGCTGCTGTCGGCGCTGGCCCTGCTGTGGCCGGCCGACGGCCCGCCACCTTACACCGAGCACACCCTGGTCGACCAGACCGTGACCGCCGCGCGCCGGCGCACGCCGGCTGCGGCCAAGTTCATCAACGCGGTGCTGCGCCGCTTCCTGCGTGAGCGCGACGCGCTGCTGGCGCAGGCGCTGCAGCAGCCGCAGGCGCGCCACCAGCACCCGGCCTGGTGGATCGACCAGCTGCAGCAGGACTGGCCGGCCCGGGCCGGCGCGCTGATGGCCGCAGCCAACGTACAGGCGCCGATGGTGCTGCGCGTCAACCCCCGCCACGGCAGCGCCGCTGCCTACCGGCAGCGCCTGGGGGCGGCCGGCCTGGCGGCGCAGCCGGTGGACGACCCGACCTTCGGCGGCCAGGCCCTGGTGCTGGATGCGGCCTGCCCGGTGCAGGCCCTGCCCGGCTTTGCCGACGGCGATGTGTCGGTGCAGGACCTGTCGGCCCAGCGTGCCGGCCCGTTGCTGCTGGGCGGCCACGGCAAAGGCGAGCTGCCGCCGCTGCATGCCGGCGCCCGCGTGCTGGACGCCTGCGCCGCCCCCGGCGGCAAGACCGCGCAGCTGCTGGAGCGGGCCGACATGGACCTGCTGGCGCTGGACAGCGACCCCGCCCGCCTGCAGCGGGTGCAGCAGACGCTGGACCGCCTGCGCCTGCCGGCCGCCGGCAGCAGGGTGCAGCTGCTGGCCGCCGATGCGCGTGACGTGCCCGCCTGGTGGGACGGCCGCCGCTTCGATGCCATCCTGCTGGACGCGCCCTGCACCGCCTCGGGCATCGTGCGCCGCCACCCGGACGTGCGCTGGCTGCGCCGGCCGGGCGACGTGGCCGCGCTGGCGGCCACGCAGCGCCAGCTGCTGGATGCGCTGTGGCCGCTGCTGGCCCCTGGCGGGCGGCTGTTGTACGCCACCTGCTCGCTGTTCCGCGCCGAGGGCGCGCACCAGATCGACGCTTTTTTGCAACGCCACGCGGCCGAGCAACCCCGGCTGGCGGCGGCCTCGCCCGGCCATCTGCCGGGCGTGCCGGACAATCCTGGCAGCCCCGCCGCCGGCGACACCGGCGACGGCTTCTTCTATGCCCTGATCCACCAACCCTGAGCCTGTGCTGCCGATGCGCTGCCAGTGTCTGCACCAACTGCTGCCGCGCGCAACCCCCAGCCAGGCGCCCCGCGCATGCACCGGTCAGCTGTGCTGGCTGTTGCGCATGTCACGGCGTTGCTGGCTGGCCATGAGCCTGGGCCTGGTGCTGCTGCAGCCGCTGTGGGTGCAGGCGCAGGCGCAGGCGGTTGAACTCAAGCAGCTGCAGCTGCAGCGCCGCGACGGCGACCTGACGCTGGAGTTCAGCGCCCGGCTCACCCTGGGCCCGGCCATGGAAGACGCGCTGCGCCGGGGCGTGCCGCTGTACTTCAACGCCCGCGCCAGCGTCTACCGTGACCGCTGGTACTGGCGCGACGAGCGTGTCGCCCGTGTCAGCCGCACCTGGCGCCTGGCCTACCAGCCGCTGACGGCCAGCTGGCGGCTCAGCCTGGGCGGGCTGTCGCAGGGCTACGGCAGCCTGTCCGAGGCGATGGCGCCGTTGTCGCAGATCAGCGGCTGGCGCCTGGTGGAGCTGGACAAGCTCGAACCCGGCAGCCGCCACCATGTCGAGTTCAGCTTCGTCCTCGACAACAGCCAGCTGCCCCAGCCCATGCAGATCGACCTGGGCGGCGACTGGAAGCTGGGCATCCAGCGCAGCCTGAGGGTGGAATGAGGCGTCCGCTGCGAGTCGCACACCGGGCCGAACGCCGAGCCGGGCGCCGAGCCGGTCCCAAGCCGGCCCGCATCCCCCCGGGAGACCGGCTGACGTACCCGCCAGCCGAGGGGCTCCAATGACCAAGTCAGCACGCTGGGCCCTTGGCGTGTCGGCCTTGGCCGTGCTGGGCGCGGCGCTGGTGCTGGCCTTCATGTTGAGCCTGTCGACCACCGGCTGGCTGGCCGAGCGGCACTTCAAGTGGCTGTTCTGGGTGAACGTCGCGGTGGCCGGGTTGCTGGCGCTGGTGATCTGCCTGGGCACGTTGCGCCTGGCCACGCGCCTGCGGCGCGGCAAGTTCGGCAGCCGGCTGCTGGCCAAGCTGGCCGGCATGTTCGCGCTGGTGGGCGTGCTGCCGGGGCTGCTCATCTACGGCGTGTCCTACCAGTTCGTCACCCGCAGCATCGACACCTGGTTCGACGCCCAGGTGGCGCAGGCGCTGGACGCCGGCCTGGCGCTGGGCCGCAGCACGCTGGACGCCGCCGTGGCCGACCTGTCCGCCCAGGCACGCACAGCCGCCGAACGGCTGGCCGACGCACGCCAGGACGCACGCCAGGACGTGCGCCCGCTCGACATCCGCGGCCCCGAGGCCCGGCAACCCATCAGCCCGCTGGCGCTGGAGCGTATCCGCACCCAGCTGGACGTGCGCGACGCGGTGCTGCTGGGCGCCAACGGCCAGGTGCTGGCCAGCGCCGGCGGCAGCAACGCCGCCCTGGTGCCCGAGCGGCCGGCCGCAGCGCTGCTGCGCCAGGCCCGGCTGCAGCGCAGCGTGGCCGTGCTCGA
>JBBRVT010000497.1:0-3364 GCA_038246615.1 Burkholderiales bacterium | reverse complement strand
GCTGGTGCCCGCGCTGGTGCCGATGGTGGCCCAGTTGGCGGCCGCCTTCAAAGGCCCGCTGGCCGCACGCGCAGAAAGCTGGCGAAACGCGGCACGCCCGCCTCGGTGAGGCCGCGGTAGGCAAAGCTGATGCGCTGCCCTGGCGCGGGCGGGTCATCGCGCTGGGCGTCGCTGAAGCCGGTGCCGATGTGGAACACCTGGCCGCTGTCGCTGCGCACTTGCAGCGCACCCATCCGGCCGGCATGCCGGCCCTGCCCCGGCGAGTGGGCCAGCACCACCGCCTCGGCGTCCTGCCAGGGCTTGAGCTTGAGCATCGCGGCGCTGCGGCCGCCGGCATAGGCCGCATCGGCACGGCGCAGCATCAGGCCCTCGCCGCCGGCCTGCAGCACCGCGTCCAGCCGCTGCAGCAGCGCCGCGCGGTCAGGCAGCACCAGCTGATCCACCGCCACCAGCGCCGGCCAGCCCTGCCGGCGCACCAGCGCCTGCAGTTGCGCGCTGCGCTCGGCAAAGCCGCCATCGCCCCGGGGCAGGTCGAAGACCATGTAGCGCAGGTCCTGCCAGTCGGCGTCGGCAGCGGCCAGCCGCCGCACCCGACCGGACAGCGCCTCGAACTGGCCTCGGCCCAGCCACAGCTCGCCGTCCAGCGGCACCGGTGGCAGCCGCTGCAGGAAGGAGGCGGGCGCAGGCACCGGCAGGCCGCTGCGAAAGCGCAGCTGGCGGCCGTCCCACACGGCGCGCACACCGTCGTACTTCTCGCTGACCAGGTAGCCCGCCGGCTGCAGGCCGTCAGGGGCGTCCAGCGCGAGAGGAATGCCGGGCAACGCGGCTGCGGCTGGCAGCAGCGGCCAGGCGGCGAGCGCGGCGCCTGCAGCCAACAGGCAGCGGCGGGTCAACAGGGCGGGTGGTGGGGGATGGAGCATGGCGGGCTTCCGGTGGCGGGTTGCAGGGTGCAGCCAGTCTGGCCTGGCACCCCTGCCCCGCCCATCCCCCTGGCGGCGGTTCGGCGCCCACCCCGATGGGGGAGCACCGGCGCGCGCCGGCCGCCTACAGTTTCTCAGCGCGCCAGCTCGTCGAAGAAAGCCTTGGCGTTGAAGTCGCGGCCCAGAAAGGTGTGGACCAGCTGCTGCGGCGGGCGCTGGCTGCCCTGGGCCAGTACGGTGTCGCGGTAGCGCCGGCCGACCTGCGCATCGAGCTTGTCGGCGGCAAAGGCGGTGCGCATGTCGCTGGCCACCACCAGGCTCCAGAGGTAGCCGTAGTAGCCGGCGCTGTAGTTCTCGGCGATGTGGGAGAAGCCGGCCGGGAACATCGTGCCCGCCACATGGCCCAGCGGCGTGGCGCCTTCCATCTGCGCCCACAGGACCAGCGGGTCGCGCAGCGCGGGGCCGTACAGCGCCAGGTCGTAGCTGGCAAACAGGTGCTGGCGCGACTGGAAAATGCCCTGGCCGAAGCGGCGCGCGGCCACCGCCTGGGCCAGCAGCGCGTCGGGCACCGGCTGGCAGGCCGGGCAGACCTCGGCCATCAGCGCCAGCACCCGCTCGTCGTAGACCCAGTCCTCCAGCATCTGCGACGGCGCCTCGACGAAGTCGCGCAGCACACTGGTGCCGGCCTGCTGCACATGGCGGGTGTCGCTCAGGTTGTTGTGCACCGCATGGCCCAGCTCATGCAGCAGGGTCTCCACCTCGTCCAGCGTCAGGCCCTTGCGGTCGAAGTTGACCACCAGGGCCGACTGCGGCTGGCGCTTCAGGTCGGTCGACGCCGAGCGCAGCGGCCACACCGCCGCATGGTTGTACTTGCCCTCGCGCGGGTACAGGTCGACCCACAGCGTGCCCAGGGCCGCGCCGGTGGCCGCGTCGCTGACGGCATAGGTCTGCACTTCCGGATGCCAGGCAGCCGCACCCTCCAGGTGCTGGTAGCGCACGCCCATCAGGCGCTCGATCAGGCGCAGAGCGAACTGCAGGCTCTCCTGCGGCGGGAAGTAGGGGCGGAAGGCCTCCTGGTCGACCGCGAAACGCGCATTGCGCACCCGCTCGGTGTAGAACGACACATCCCAGCGCTGCATTGCCACCTGCGCCAGCGGCTGGCCCAGGTGATCGGCCTTGGACTGGCGCAGGTCGGCGATCTCCTGCAGCTCGCGGCCCTGCACTGCGGCCTTCACCTCGGCCAGGAAGGCCTCGGCCCGGGCCGGGGATTCGGCCATGCGCCGGCGGGTGACGAACTCGGCCCAGCTGGCGGCGCCGAACAGCTGCGCGTATTCCTTGCGCAGCCGGGTGATGTCGGCCAGCAGCTTCAGGTTCTGCACACCGCCTTCGTCGGTCTTGGCGCGCCACATGCGCTCACGCGCGGCGCCGGACTCGGCCAGCTGCATCACCGGGCCGAAAGTAGGGTAGTCGACGCCCAGCAGCACGCGGCCTTCGGCATCGCGCTTGGCGTCCTTCCACACGCCCTCTGGCACGCCCTGCAACTCGGCGAGTGTGAACGGCATGCGCAGGTCGGCGTCGCGGATGTTGCGTCCGAACTGCTGGCCCAGGGCGGCGATGCGGTCGTTGAGCTGCTTGGCGCGTGCGCGCTGGGCCGGCGGCAGGCTGACGCCGGCGTCCTCGAAATCGCGCAGCAAGGTCGTCAGCAGGTTGCGATCGATCTCGTCGGCGCTCTGCAACTGGCGCGCCGCGCGGTACAGCGCCGCGTCCTGCCCCAGGCTGGAGAAGAAGCCGTTCCAGCGCAACTCGCAGGCCTCGGCGGCGGCGCGCACCGCCTTGTCCGGGTGCACGTTGGCCAGGAAAGTCAGCCGGTAGACCCAGTCTTCCAGGCGGGCCGAAAAGCTGTCCTGTGCACGCAGCCACTGGCCGTCGGCCGCTTGGCGGCGCAGCGCCTGCAGGCCCGCCTGCGCCTGGGCCAGGTTGCGCCGGCAGGCATTGGTGACGTCCTTCGGCCCGCTGACCGGCTGCCATGCAGGCCCCGGGCCGGCCAGGGTGTCGGGCGCAGCGTGCGCAACTGGCGCGGCGGCGTGCAGACTTCCGGTCAGCGCAAGCAACAGGGCAGCGGTGCCGGCAAGGCGGGGCAGATGGGGCATGGTTGGCGGGCAGGCTGCGGCACCGCAGGGACGCGGCGCGCATGATTCTGCACCCGCGTACCCGGCCCGGTGGCGGTTTGCGACGACCCTCCGCATGGCAGCGACAGGCTGCGGCGACGGGCTGCGGCGACGGGCTGCGGCGACGGGCTGCGACGACAGGCTGCGGCGGCCGCCTGCCAGAGCGCCGCAGCGCTCAGCGCCCGGCCACCGAATCCTGGATCTGCTGCAGTGCGCTCGGGTCTTCGATGGTCGTCAGGTCGCCCGGGTCGCGCAATTCGCACACCGCCTGGATGG
>JBBRVT010000496.1:0-3376 GCA_038246615.1 Burkholderiales bacterium | reverse complement strand
TACCTCGATGGTGCTGGCCGCCATCTCCGCGCGCGACCCGGTGCTGGCCCACCAACACCATGCCCTGGCCGCCCTGGCGCTGGACCCGCACAACGCGGTGGACGCTGCCACCCATGGCTATAACCGCGGCGTGCTGGCCTTGCTGGACGGTGACTGGCCGCAGGCCCTGGTATTGATGCGCGCCTCGGTGGCCAGCGGGCGCGCCAGTGGCTGGCCGTTGCGCGAGCACATCGCCCTGCTGGCCCATGCGCTGGCCGCCACCCAGGCCGGGGCCCATGCCGAAGCCGAGCAGGCCCTGGAGCTGGCCCTGGCCCACCCGTTCCACGCCATGTGCCGCTGGCACCAGTGGTTGGGTGGCCTGGTCCATGCCCACCTGGCCTTGAGTCAGGCCCAGCTGCCGCGCGCGCTGCAGGCCCTGGATCAGGCGCTGACCACGGCCCGTGAATGCGGCTACGACTTCGGCCTGCTGGTGTTTTGTTGCGGCGACACCATGCCCCGGCTGATGGCCACCGCACTGGCCCATGGCGTGCAACCGGATCTGGCGGCGGCCATCGTGCGCCGCCATGCGCTGCCGGCACCGGTCGGTGCCGGTGCGACATGGCCCTGGCCCGTGCGCGTGCATACCCTGGGCCGCCTGCTGATCAGCCGCGACGGCGCGCCGCTGCCCGCCGCGCGCAAGGAAAGCCGCAAGCCGCTGGACCTGCTCAAGCTGCTGCTGGCCCTGGGCGGGCAGGGCGTGCCGGTGGCCCGGCTGTGTGCCGCGCTGTGGCCCGAGGCCGAGGGCGACGCCGCGCGCAACTCTTTCGACAACGCGCTGCACCGCCTGCGCAAGCTGCTGGGTGACGACGCCCACCTGCTGTTGCAGGGCGGTGGCCTGAGCCTGAATCCCGCCACCTGCTGGAACGACCTGGCCGCGCTGGACGCGCTGCTGGCCCAGGTCGAGGCCCTGCCCGCAGGAGGTCGTGCGCCTGCCGACCCGGCCTTGACTCTGGACCTGGCCGAGCAGGCGCTGGCGCTGGTGGCAGGTGACTTTCTGGACGGCGACGAGTCCTTGCCCGAACTGCAACAGGCCCGGGCGCGGGTGCAATCGCGCTTTGCGCGGCTGGTTGCCGTGCTGGGCCAGCGGCTGATGGCCCGGCAGCAGGCGGCCGCCGCCGCGCGCCTGTACCAGCGCGCAGTGGAGCAGCAGCCGCTGGCCGAAGCGCTGTACCGGCGGCTGATGGCCTGCCACCTGGCGCTGGGCCAGCCGGCCGAGGCCTATGCGGTGTACCGGCGCTGCCGTCAGCAGCTGTCGGTGCTGCTGGGGCTGGCGCCCGCAGCCGAGACCGAGGCGGTGTTGGCTGAGGTGCGAGCAGCCGGATTTCTCGATCGCTAAGCCATCCGTGGGATCGCCCGGCCGATGCTCTAGGCCAGGGCCAGCCATCTTGGCGGCCCACAGCAGGAGCATCCACCATGAACCCCACCTCCACCTCCACCTCCCGGCGCAGTTTTCTCCAGCGCAGCGCCTGGGCCTGCACCGCCGGCACATGGGGCAGCCTGGCGCTGCCCTGCCAGGCGCAGACCGCCGCCATGGCCGAGCAGCTGCGCATCCTGTGCAGCGGGCCCGGAGGCAGCATCCCCGACATCGTGGCCCGGCGCGCCGCCGAGCAACTCACCGGTCACCTGGCCGCCCATGTGGTGGTGGACAACCGGCCCGGCGCGGCCGGTCAATTGTCGGTGGCCGCGCTGAAGTCCGCACCGGCGGATGGCAACACGCTGCTGCTGGCACAAGGCGCGATCGCCACCGTCTACCCCTACCTCTACCCCAAGCTGGGCTACGACCCGGTGGCCGACCTGCAGCCGGTGTCACTGGCCGGTGAGATGACCCTGGGCCTGGCCGTGGGCCCGGCGGTGCCGGCCGAGGTGAGCAACGTGCGCCAGCTGCTGGACTGGATGCGGCGCAACCCCAAGGCCGCCAACGTTGGCTCGCCCGGCACCGGCACCCTGCCGCACCTGCTGGAGGCGATGCTGTTCCGCGCCGCCGACACACCCTGGCAGCACATCACCTACTCCGGCGGCCCGCCGGCAATGACCGACCTGCTGGGCGGGCAGATCGCCGTGCTGGTGCTGCCCGAGGGCCTGCTGCGCCAGCACAAGCTCAGCGGCCGGCTGCGGGTGCTGGCCACCTCGGGTGCGCAGCGCACGGCCTACCTGCCCGACGTGCCGTCGCTGGTAGAGCAGGGCTTTGCCGATCTGGTGGTGCGGGAGTGGTTCGCCTTCTTCATGCCGGCACGGGTGCCGGCGGTCAGCATCGAAGCGGCTTCGGCGGCGCTGCGGCTGGCGCTGGCGCGGCCCGAACTGGTGGCCGCGTTCGCTGACTCGGGCATGGTCGCGGTGTCCAGCACACCCACGGCGATGGCCCAGCGCATCGCCAGCGAGCAGCGCTTTTGGGCCCAGCTGCTGCGCAGCACCGGCATCCGGATCGAAGCATGAACACCGCCACCACGCTGCAGAACGGCGGCAACCCCGGCCCCGGCGCAGCTGCCGCCCAGGCCTGGGACCAGGCCGCCGACGGCTGGAACGTGCATGGCACGCTGATCGGCGCCTGGCTCAAAGACGCCACCACAGCGATGCTCGACGCCGCCGCCATCGGCCCTGGCCAACGCGTGCTGGACATCGCCGCTGGCGCCGGCGAGCAGACCCTGGCGATTGCCCGCCGCATAGGCGCGCAAGGCCGGGTGCTGGCCAGCGACATCTCGCCCCGCATCCTGGCCTTGGCCGGCGACAACGCCCGTGCCGCTGGCCTGAGCCAGGTGGCGCTGCATCTGGCCGATGCCCAGAAGCTGGGCCTGGACGGCGCAGGCTTTGACGCCGCCGTGAGCCGGCTGGGGCTGATGTTCTGCCCCGAGCCGCTGCAGGCGCTGCAGCAGGCACGCGCCGCACTCAAGCCTGGCGGCCGTTTTGCCGCGCTGGTGTTCGGAATGCCCGAGCGCAACCCCTGTCTGGTGACCCTGATGGCCAGCGCCCGGGCCCATGCCGGCCTGCCGGCACTGGTGCCTGGCGCCGCGCCAGCAGCGGGCAGCCTGATGAGCCTGGGCCCGCCCGGGATGCTGGAACAACTGTTGCGGCAGGCCGGGTTTGGCGAAATCGAGGTGCGGCCCTTGTCGGCGCCGTTCGCCGCACCCAGCAGCGCGCATTACCTGGACTTCGTGCGCAGCGCCGCGCCGCCGATCACGCAGATGCTGGCGCGCTTGCCGGCGGACCAGCAGCGCAGCGCTTGGCGCGACATGGATGCCCAGCTTCAGCGCCATGTTGGCGCCAGCGGCTTTTGCGGGCCGAACGAACTCTTGCTGTGCAGCGCAAGTTCGGCCCCATGAGAGCCTGACGTGGCAATGCC
>JBBRVT010000495.1:0-3384 GCA_038246615.1 Burkholderiales bacterium | reverse complement strand
GGTTCTGATGCTGCTGCGATCATGGATGGGAATGTTGTTGGCCGTTGGTGCGGCCGTTGGTGCGGCTGGTGGTGTGGCTGTCGGCGCCCAGGCCCAGACAAAAGTGCCGTATGTCGCCTTCACGGCCATCGTCGAACACCCGGCGCTGGACGATGTGCGCAAGGGCGCCATCGAGGAACTGGCCCGGCGTGGTTTCGTCGACAAGCAGGGCCTGCGCACCAGCTTCGACAGTGCCCAGGGCCTGCCGGCCAACGCCGCGCAGATCGCCGCCAAATTGGTCGGGCAGAAGCCGGATGTGATCGTCGCCATCTCCACGCCCTCGGCCCAATCGGTGCTGGCGGCCACCAAGGACCTGCCGATCGTGTTTTCGGCCGTCACCGACCCGGTGGCCGCCAACCTGGTGCGTGATGCAGCCCGCCCCGGTGGCAACATCACCGGCGTGACCGACATGGCGCCGGTGGCCGAGCAGGTGGGCCTGGCCCAGCAACTGGTGCCGGGGCTCAAGCGCCTGGGCGTGATCTACAACCCGGGTGAATCGAACTCGGTGGCGCTGGTGGCGGTGCTGCGCCGGGCGACCAAGGCGGCGGGGCTGGAGCTGGTGGAATCGGCCGCCAACCGCAGCACCGACCTGAGCGCCGCCGCCGAGCGCCTGGTGGGCAAGGTCGAAGCCATCTACCTGCCGACCGACAACGTGCTGGCCAGCGGGCTGGAAGCGGTGGTGGCCGTCACCCGCCAGAACCGCATCCCCACCGTGGGCGATGCGGCCTATGTGCAGCGCGGCGTGCTGTTGGGCAGCGGCTTCGACTACCGCGAACTGGGCGTGATCACCGGCCGCATGATCGCCGACATCCTCAAGGGCGGCAGCCCGGCGACCATGGCCGTGGCCAGCAGCACCAACCTGGATGTGGCACTGAACGTGGGCGAGGCCAAACGCATCGGCTTCACCGTGCCGCCTGCGGTGCTGGCCCGCGTCAAGACCCGGGTCGAGTAAGGCCGCAGCGCCGCATGTCGGGTTTCGCCGCGCTGGGCGCACTGCAGCTGGGTTTTGTCTATGGCCTGGTGGCGCTGGGCATCCTGCTGTCGTTTCGCATGCTGAACTACCCCGACCTGACGGTCGACGGCAGTTTCCCGCTCGGCGCAGCGGTGACGGCGGCGGTGGTGGTGGCCGGTGGCAACCCCTGGCTGGCGCTGCTGGCCGGTGCGCTGGCGGGGGCGGCGGCAGGCGCGCTGACGGCGCTGCTGAGCGAGGGCCTGGGCATCCTCAACCTGCTGGCCGGCATCCTGAGCATGACGGCGCTGTACTCCATCAACATCCGGGTGATGGGGCGGCCCAACCTGCCGCTGCTGGGCGAGCCCACGGTGGTGGACACCGCAGCCATGCTGGGCCTGGGGCCGCAGGCGGCCAAGCTGGTGGTGGCTGCAGCGGCCTGCGCACTGGCGGCGCTGCTGGTGGGGCTGTTCCTGGCCACGCGCTACGGCCTCAGCCTGCGCGCCACCGGCGCCAATCCGCGCATGGCCGCTGCGGTGGGCGTGCACTGCGTGCAACGGGTGGCCGTGGGCCTGGCGCTGTCGAATGCGCTGTGTGCCCTGGCTGGCGGCCTGTTTGCCCAGCTCTACGGCTTTGCCGACGTGTCGATGGGCGTGGGCACCATCGTCATCGGCCTGGCGGCACTGATCCTGGGCGAGGCGATGCTGCGGCGCTGGTCGCCGGCGGCTGCGGTGCTGGCCTGCGTGGCAGGCGCCATCGCCTACCGCTTCACCATCTCGCTGGCGCTGGAGACCGAAGCGCTGGGCCTGACCACGTCCGACCTGAACCTGATCTCGGCCGCCGTGGTCACGCTGGCCTTCCTGTTCAGCCGCCACGGCCGGCGCCTGCGCCTGCGTGCCAGGGCCGCGCCATGATCGAGATCAGCGGCCTGCAGGTGGTGTTCCATGCCGGCACCGCCAACGAGAACCTGGCGCTGCGTGACCTGAACCTGCGCATCGCCGCTGGCAGCTTTGTCAGCGTGATCGGCTCCAACGGCGCCGGCAAATCGACCCTGCTGAATGCGCTGGCCGGGGATGTGCCGGTCAGCGCCGGGCGCATCGCCGTCGACGGCCAGGACATCACCCGGCTGCCGGCACACCAGCGCTGCCACTGGGTGGCGCGGGTGTTCCAGGACCCGCTCACCGGCACCAGCGGGACGCTGACGATCGAAGAGAACCTGGCCTTGGCCGACGACCGTGGCCAGCCGCGCGGGCTGCGCCTGGCGCTGGGGGCAGGGCGCCGCGCCCGCTACCGCGACCTGCTGGCGCCGTTGGGTCTGGGCCTGGAGCAGCGCCTGGGTGACCGCATGGACCTGCTGTCGGGCGGCCAGCGCCAGGCGGTGAGCCTGTTGATGGCCACGCTGCAGCCCTCGCGCATCCTGCTGCTCGACGAAATGACGGCTGCGCTCGACCCGCACATGGCCGACTTCCTGATGCAGCTGACCGGCCGGCTGATCGCCGAGCGGCAACTCACCGCGCTGATGGTCACGCACTCGATGGCCCAGGCGCTGGCCTGGGGTGACCGCACGCTGATGATGCACCGCGGCCAGGTGGTGCTGGACCTGCAGGCGGCGCAACGCCAGCGCCTGTCGGTGGATGATCTGGTCAGGCTGTTCTCCCAGGCCCGCGGTGGTGCGCTGGACCAGGACAGCCTGCTGCTGTGAGGAGTTAGGCATGTTCATTCGCCAAGCCTGGTACGTGATCGCCTGGGCGCACGAGATCCCTGCGGACGGGCTGTTCCACCGCACCGTGTTGGGCGAGCCGATCCTGGTCTACCGCCTGGCCGACGGCAGTCACACCGCGCTGGCCGACCGCTGCTGCCACCGGCTGGCGCCGCTGTCGGCGGGCAGCCGCGAGGGCGACAGCGTGCGCTGCGGCTACCACGGCCTGAAGTACGACGCCAGCGGCCGCTGCACCGAGGTACCGGGCCAGGCCAGCGTGCCGCCCAAGGCCTGCGTGCGCCGCTACCCGGTGGTGCTGCACAACAACTGGCTGTTCGTGTGGATGGGCCGGCCCGAGGCGGCCGATGTGGCCCTGCTGCCCGACAACTTTTCCTGCGACCACCCGGATTGGTGCCACCGCCCCGGCTACATCCACTACAAGACGCCGTACCAGCTGGTGTGCGACAACCTGCTGGACTTCTCGCACCTGAGCTATGTGCATGCCAAGACCCTGGGCGGCAGCCTCGAGGTGGCGCGGGCGCAGCCGCTGATCGAAGAGATCGACGGCGGCGTGCGCATCACGCGGCACATCCGTGATGTGCCGCCGTCGCCCTACTACCAGCGCTTCCGGTCCTTCGACACCCACATCCACCGCTGGATCGCTTACGACTTCATCCTGCCGGCCACGCTGCTGATG
>JBBRVT010000494.1:0-3388 GCA_038246615.1 Burkholderiales bacterium | reverse complement strand
CTCCGACGACTGCCGTGCCACGGCTTGCGGCGTCAGGATGAAGCCGCCGGGCAGCGCATCGGCCAGCGCCGTGCCGGCGGTGCCCAGCGTGGCGCCCACCAGCGTGGCGCCGTTGGCCTGGGTGATGGCCGTGCCCGGCAGCACGCTGCTGGCCACCGGCTTGACGAGGAACGCACCCGGCAGCAAGGCATAGCGCGCGGGCAGCAGCGCGTAGGTGCCGGCAGGCAAGGGGCCGCCGGTACCGAAGGTGATGGTGCGGCCGGCGGGGATGGCACTGCGCAGCCCGCTGGCATCGATCTCGGCGGCAATCGCGGTGTCGATCGGCGCGGCCGCGGTGATGCCCGGCAGTACCGCGAAATTGCCGCCGGCAGCGCCGGCAAACACATCCAACGAGCCACCCGGCCCGGCGATGAATTCAAACGCCTGCAACGTGCCGCCGCCGGCCAGCGACACCTGAGCGGCAGCCAGCCCGGCGCTGGCGCCGGCCACGGTCAGCGTGGGTGCCAGCAGGTCGATGCGCTTGTCGGGCGCGGCGCTGCGCACATCGTCGGGGCGCTGCAGCACCCAGGTCTTGCCGCCGTCGGTGGTGCTGCCCCAGGGCGTGGTGCCGCCGTCACCCGACACGCTGCTGACGCTGCCGGCCGCCAGCGTCAGCGCCTCGCTGGCCTGCAAGCTCAGCTGGCCCTGCGGCGCGCGCAGCACACCCGCCTGCGTCAGCGTGCCGGCTTTCAGTGTCAACGCGCCGCCGGCCGACAGCGGGGCCGCCGGCAGCCCGGCGCCCGCGCCGTCGGGCCGCGACAGTTGCAGCCGGGCGCTGGCCACATCGATGGTGAAGCGGCTGGCGGTGCTGGGGTAGACCTGCGCGGCGCTCAGCAGCAGGTCGGCCGAGGTCACCAGGCCGCCCTGTGGCAAGTTGTTGCCGACGATCACGCCGCTGGCGCGCAAGTCACCCTCCGCGGCGAGTTGCAGGCTGGCAAAACCCGACCACAGCGTCTGGCCCACCAGGTCGAGCGTGCCGCTGCGGGCCGACAGCCGGGCGGCGCCGGCCGGCCCGGCGGCCTCGGTGCTGGCCACCACTTGCTGGTCGGGAAATGCCGCCGTGTTGCCCAGGCTGATCGATGCCGCCTGCAAGTCCACCGTGCTGCCGGTGCTGGCCACGAAGCGCGGCGCGTCCAGCTCGATGCGGCGCACCAGGTCAAGCCGCAGCGGGCCGTCGAACTGCAGCGTATCGCTGCTGCGCAGCGACAGCCCGGCCAGGCCGGCGGCCTGCAGCATCGTGGCGTCGACCGTGGCGCTGCCGCGCAGCGGCTCCAGCGCGGCGGCGTCGCCCCAGGCCAGCGGTGTGGCGGTGGTGGGCACGGCAGTGTCGGCGGCGGCAGTGGCGTTGGTGCCGTCGCGCAGCACCACGCGGCGCAGCGGCGCGCCCAGCGCCTGGCCATCACCGGCCAGCGTCAGGTTGAACTGGCCACCCGCCGCCGCCGGCAGCGTGGCGCTGGCGGCGGCGGTGGCAAGGAAGCGCCCCGCCAGCACGCCGCCGCCGGGCTGCGGGATGCCACCGGGCAGCGGGTTGTTCTGCAGCGTGATGTCCAGCGTGCCGGCGCTGCCGTAGACGGTTTGCGCGCCGTTGGCAAACAGGCTGCTGGGGCCGCCGTCCAGCGTGCCCGACGCGCCGTTGGCCGTGAGGGTGCTGCCGGCCTGCCACACCAGCAGCGGGCTGCGCAAGCTCACCGTGCCGCCGTTGCTGACGAGGCCATGCTGCCGCCCGTCGCTGCTGGGCACGGGCTGCACCTGGCCCGACACGTCGATGCGGCTGCGTTCACCCAGCCACAGCACGCCGTATGGGTCGGGCAGGGCCTCGGTGGCAAAGCCGGCCTTGGCCAGCGTCACCGTGCCGCCAGGCGCCAGCAGTTCACCGTCCAGCCGCAGCGTGCGCCCGGCGTTGAGGGCCAGCGTGGCTTGTGGCTCCAGCTGGATGCGGGCGCCTTCGGCCACCTTCAGCACGCCGCCGTCGGCCACGCTGGCGATGCCGCTGGCGTTGAGCGTTAGATTGACGGGCGCGCGCACACCAGGCAACGACGGTGCCAGCACCGGCGCGTGGGTGGGGTCGCCGTCGAGCCGACTGCCGGTGGCGCGGCTGCGCAGATCGGCCGCAGGCTGCCAGTTCGACAACAGCGGCGCCAGCGTGCCGGGCAGCACGTCGAGGCGGTTGACACCATCGAGGTTGAAGCTGCCAAAGCCGCCCTGCGAGAAGAAGCCGGCCGCCAGCCGCAGCTGGCCCGGGGTGGCGGCCAAGGCCGCGGTGGCCGCCAGTGTCTCGCCCAGCACGACCTCGTTCGCCCGCAGCGTCAGGCTGCCCGCCTTGGCGCCGGCCAGTGCCACGCCCTGCAGGCTGCCCTGCAAATCAAACCGGCTGCCGATCAGGCCGACACCGTCGGTGCGCGGGCTGCTGCTCAGCACGATGCTGCCGGCGTTGCCACCGCTGAGGCTGCCAGAGGTGCCTACCCGCAGGCCGCCCGACACGTCGATCAGCGTGTTGGCGCCCAGCGCCAGCCCGGCACCCGAGCGCAGCGCGGCGCTGCCGCCGGCCGTCGGCAGTGCGCTGCCCTGGCCGTCCAGCCAGTTGTTGGCCACCCGCCCGGCCAGGTCGATCGCCACGCCGTCGGCCAGCACGATGTCGCCCGCGAGGTTGCCGCCGCCTGTGGCGGTGCTGCGGGCGCTGGTTTGCAAGCTCACGCTGCCGCCCGGGGCGCTGATGTCACCGGCCAGCACGATGCCGGCAGCACCGCGTGCGGCCAGGGCCACGCTGCTGGCCCGGTTGGCGGCCAGCACCAGCCTGGCGCCCGGGTCGGTGATCAGGTTGCCGTCGGTGGCCAGCGTGAGGCTACCGAAACCGGCTTCGGTCAAAGTTGAGGCAGCGATGCGTGATTCGGCCGGCAGCGCTGCCTGCAGCGGATCGCGCCAGAAGTCGGCGCCCAAGCTGCCCTGCACCGCGCCCAGGCGCAGCGTGGTTTCAACGCCGGTGCCGGCGAAACCGCTGCTGCCAAAGCTGCCGGCGTGGTCCAGCCGCCCCAGTTGGAAACGCGCCGCGGTGGCCAGCGTATCCACGCCGCTGCGCTGACGCTCGCCGGCAAAGGTCAGCGCCAGCAAGTTGCCGTCAAGCACCGCCTGTGCGGCCGTGACCAGCAACAAGCCGCCGCTGCGGCCTTCGGTGTAACCGGCTTCGAGCCGCCCGCCCTGGGTGGCCGAGTAGCGGGTCAGCGCGCCCCAGCGGTCTTGCAGCGGGGTGCGCGCGCCGTCGGCGTTGCGTGCGGTGTAGTAGCGGTCGATGCCGTCGATCGCCAGGTAGCTTTGGTCGGCAGCGGCGTCGTTCAGGCTGACCCGGGCACCG
>JBBRVT010000493.1:0-3394 GCA_038246615.1 Burkholderiales bacterium | reverse complement strand
GAGCCCCAAGCAGCCAAACATCACCCCAGCAACTGCACGGCGTCGACCGGAACATTGGCCAGGCCATCGCCCGGCATCGGCTGCGGCCAGCCCAGCACGCCGCCACGGTGCGACATCGCCGCCAGCCCGTAATCGCTGAAGGCCACCCGCCCCAGCGCAACGTAGTCAGGGTGCTTGCTGATGCGCTGGGCGTCGACGCCGCTGCGGCTGCGGTGGGCCAGCGTGGGCGGGTGTTGGTCGGCGCTGTGGGCCAGCGTGTCGAGCACACCGCCGGCCAGCGCGCCCAGGCGCTGCAGATGCGGCAGCAGGTGCGCCAGCAGGTCGGCCGGCAGGTACAGCGGCAGCAGTCGGGCCAGCACCGGGTCGGCAGTGAACAGGTTGCTGCCATGGGCGTCGGGCACCGGGTGGGCGGCGGGGTGCGCGGCGGGATGGGCGCCGGGCAGGGCACGGCTGGGCAGGTCGGACGGGTGCATGCAGGCTCCTGGCGGGCCCGGCCAGTATCGACACGGCGACCCGGCGCCGGCCATCGGCGCCAACCCCCGCGTCGGTTCGACACATCTTTACCGCCGCACCGTGCCAACGGCCGGCGCGCCGCGCCACACTGGCAGGCAAGGAGCGGCGCGATGAACACACAGCACACCCTGGCTGCGGCTGCGGCTGCGGCTGCGGCCCATCGCTTCGGCCTGGGCGAGCCAGATCTGGCGGTGGTGGGCGCCGACCCGCAGGCCTGGCTGCTGGCCCAGATCGGCCCGGCTGAGCCGCAGCGCGGCGACGGGCTGGTGCGCGGCACCCAGGGACTGGCACGGTTGGGGCAGCTGCTGCAGGCGCAGCGCCATGCGGTGATGGGTGATGCGGCGATGGCAGCATCGCCAACTGCCGGCCCATCCGCCGCCCCATCCGCCGCAGCCGGCGCCCCATCGCCAGCCCCAGCCACTGGCGCTGCCGGGCCGGAACCAATGCGCCAGATCGCCCAGGCCGACGCGCGTGCCCGCGTGGCCACCGCAGTGGCCAGCAGCGCGCCGTTCAACGAGCGGCTGGCGCTGTTCTGGGCCAACCACTTCACCGTCAGCCAGGCCAAGGCCAATGCGCGCGGCGTGGCCGGCGCCTTCGAGCGCGAGGCGATCCGCCCGCACATCGCCGGCCGCTTCGTCGACCTGCTGGGCGCGGTGCTGCGCCACGGCGGCATGCTGCGCTACCTGGACAACGACCGATCCGCCGGCCCCGATTCAGCCTTTGTGCGGCGCCAGTTGCGGCGCCCGGCCGACACCGGCCCGCGCATCACCGGCCTGAACGAGAACCTGGCGCGTGAGCTGCTGGAGCTGCACACGCTGGGCGTGGCCGGCGGCGGCGCGGCCTACGGCGGCTGGGGCGGCTATGCGCAGGCCGATGTGACCGCGCTGGCGGCCCTGCTCACCGGCTGGCGCGTGCCGCCGCTGCGTGATCTGGCCGATGCGCCGCCCGATGCGCCCAGCGCCATCTTCAACGCCAGCTGGCACCAGCCCGGCCCCAAGACCGTGCTGGGCCAGCGCCACGCCGAAGGGCCCGAGGCGCTGGACGCAGTGCTGCAGCAGCTGGCGCGCCACCCCAGCACCGCGCGCTTCATCAGCGCCAAGCTGGCCCGGCACCTGGTGGCCGACGACCCGCCGCCAGCCCTGGTGGCGCGGCTGGAAGCCAGCTTCCGCCAGACCGACGGCGACCTGCCCAGCCTGTACCGCACGCTGCTGCAAACACCCGAGGCCTGGGCGCCGCAGCCGGCCAAGCTGAAGACGCCGGAAGAATTCGTCATCAGCACCGCACGCCTGCTGCGGCTGGGTGGCTCACCGCTGCTGCGCCAGGCCGATGGCGCCATCGCCCAGCTGGGCCAGCGGGTGCAGGCTGCGCCGTCGCCGGCTGGCTGGCCCGACCGCGCAGACGATTGGCTGGGGCCCGACGCGGTGTGGAAACGGGTGGAATGGGCCACCCGCGTGGCCGAGCGCGCCGGCGCGCTGGTAGACGCCCGCGCGCTGGCCGCCGCCAGCCTGGGCCCACGTCTGCAAGCCGACACCGCCCGACAGATCGCCCGTGCCGCCGATGGCCGCCAGGCCCTGGCCCTGCTGCTGCTGGCGCCTGAGTTCCAGCGCCGCTGACCACGCCAGCCCCCCATCCACCGAGGAGCCCGCCATGCCCAGCCGCCGCCACCTGCTGCAAACCGCCCTGGCAGCGGCTGCTGCCGCGCCATTCACCCGCCTGAGCCTGGCCGCCGGTCTCGGCAACCCGGCGGGCGACGGCGGCCCGCGCTTCGTCTTCGTGATCTTGCGCGGCGGCCTGGACGGCCTGACCGCCGTGCCCGCCGTCGGCGACCCGGCCTTTGCCGAGGCGCGCGGCCCGCTGGCGCAGTTCGGCGCGCCAGCACTGCCGCTGGACGGCCTGTTCGCCCTGCACCCGCTGCTGCCCCAGCTGCATGCGATGTACGGCCAGGGCGAGCTGGCGGTGCTGCATGCGGTGGGCCTGCCCTACCGCGAGCGATCGCACTTCGACGCCCAGCAGGTGCTGGAAAGCGGCGGCAGCCAGCCCTACCAGCTGGACACCGGCTGGCTGGGCCGCGCCGTAGCCGCCGCCACACCCGGGCCGCTGCGCGCGGTGGCACTCGACACCGCCGTGCCACTGGCCTTGCGCGGCCCGGCGGCGGTGGACACCTGGGCGCCGTCGGTGCTGCCCGAGCCCGGCGCCGACCTGGTGGCGCGGCTGGAAGTGCTCTACCGCAACGACCCCGGTCTGGCCCAGGCGCTGGCGCGGGCCAGGGCGATCCGGGCCGAGCCCGGCATGGCCGCCAACCCGTCCGCCGGCGCCGCGCCCATGCCCCAGGTGCGCGGCGCCGCCGTGGTGCTGGCGCGCAAGGCGGCCGAGTTCCTGCAGCGCGGCAGCCAGGTGGCGGTGCTGGAGCTGGGCGGCTGGGATTCCCACGTCAACCAGGCACTGCCGAATGGTGCGCTGTCAGCCAACCTGCGCACGCTGGACGCGATGCTGGCCGCCCTGCGTGACGGCCTGCAGGCCGACGGCACCTGGCGCCGCACCGCCGTGCTAGTGGCCACCGAATTCGGCCGCGAGGTGGCCGCGAACGGCACGCTGGGCACCGACCACGGCAGCGGCGGCGCGGCATTCGTGCTGGGCGGCGCGGTGCGCGGCGGCCGGGTGCTGGCCGACTGGCCCGGCCTGGGCAAGGCGCAACGTTTCGAAGGCCGCGACCTGCGCACCACCACCGACCTGCGCGCCGCCATCCGCCCGTTGCTGGCTCTGCACCTGGGCCTGCCGCGCCGGCTGCTGGACGACAGCGTGCTGCCGGGCAGTGCAGGTATCGCCGGACTGGACCTGCTGCGTGGCGCAGCGGCTTGAGTCAGCGCCTGCGGCTGGCTCG
>JBBRVT010000492.1:0-3403 GCA_038246615.1 Burkholderiales bacterium | reverse complement strand
GGTGTTGTGGGTGAAGGCGGCGCTGGAGGAACGGCTGATGCTGTCCAGCCACCCGGGCTATGCGGCCTACCGCAAGCAGACCAGCAGATTCATCCCCTGGCTGCTTTGAGCCTCAGCCGTTGGCATTGGCGTTGGCCTTCCACGCGTCGCGCAGTTCACGCTTGAGCACCTTGCCGATGGCACTGCGCGGCAGCTCGTCGGTGAAGCGCAGGCCGGACAGGCGCTGGGTCTTGCCAACCTGATGGTTCATCCAGCTGCGGATGGCTTCTTCGCTGTCGCTGGCGCCTGACTGGCGCACCACGTAGGCCACCGGCGTCTCGCCCCATTCGGCTGAGGGCACGCCCACCACCGCGCAGTCGGCCACTGCAGGGTGCTGGCGCAGCACGGCTTCCAGGTCGCTGGGGTAGATGTTGAAGCCGCCGGAAATCACCATGTCCTTGCGGCGGTCGAACAGCACCATGAAGCCGTCGGCATCGAACCGGCCGATGTCGCCGGTGCGGATGAAGCGCTGGCCTGCGCCGTCGAACCACTCGGCCTCGGCGGTCTTGGCCGGTTGCTTGTGGTAGCCGGTCATCATGGCCGGGCTGCGGCCCACCACCTCGCCGGCCTCGCCGGGCGGCACCTCGCGGCCCTGTTCGTCGATCAGGCGGATGTCGTGGCCGTCGGCCGGCTGGCCGACGGTGTGCAGCTTGGTGGGGTGCAGGTGGGCCTCCAGCATGCAGGTGCCGCCGCCTTCGGTCATGCCGTAGTACTCGGTCAGGCCGCCGGGCCAGCGCTTGAGCACATCGGCTTTCAGGTCGGCATGGAAAGGCGCGCTGGTGCTGAACTTCATGCGGTAGCTCCTGAGGTCGAAGCTGTCGAACTCGGGCCGCGCCATCAGCCGCTGGTATTGCACCGGCACCAGCATGCTGTGGGTGGCGCGCTCGCGCTCGGCCGTCTGCAGAAAGCCCAGCGCGTCGAACTTCGGCATCAGCACCACGCAGCCGCCCCAGGCCAATGTGGGGATCACCGACACCAGCGTGGTGTTGCTGTAGAGCGGCGTGGCGATCAGCGTGACGCAATCGGGCGCATAACCCGACATCGCCGCGCGCTGGATGTGGCCCCAGCGCATGCCGTGGCTCTGCACGATGCCCTTGGGCGTGCCGGTGGTGCCCGACGAATAGATCAGGTTGAAGGGCCAGGCCGGGTCGATGGCCAGCGGCGCGGGGCGGCTGCCGGAGGCGGGCAGCCAGCCGTCCAGCGCCTCCAGCCGGGTGACCGGCAACGTGTCGGGCACGGCCACGCCGGCAGCAGCCAGCGCATCGGCCACGCCGGCATCCAGGAAGAAGCGGCGGGCGTCGGCATCCAGCGCCATGCCCAGCAGTTGCCCGGCAGTGGAACCGGGCGCCAACGGCGCCACCGCCCCGCCGGCACGCAGTGTGCCCAGGAACACCGCCACATAGGCCGGGCTGCTGCCGGCGCACACGGCCACCCGCTCGCCGGGCTGCAGGCCGTCGCGCAGCAGGCCGGCGGCCACGCGGTCGGCCAGGGCATCGAGCGTGGCATAGCTCAGCCGCTCGTCGCCCACCACCAGCGCGGTGGCCTGCGGCCGCTCGCGCGCATGCCCCGCCACCAGCGCGGGCAGGTCATGGAACGGGGTTGGCGAGTTGTCGGCGTCGGGCAGGGACATGGTGTGGCTCGGTGGCTGTGCGTGGTGGCTGAAAGGCAAGCGGGGCGGGGCGGGGCGGGGCGGCAAACCATAGCAGCGACGCCGACACGGGGCCTGTCGCCCGAGTGCTTGTCCCGGGGGGGGCGACGCAACGCCAGTCAGGCGCCCCGGTCCCCGGCGCACGCGCCTCTTTCATGCAGCCGGTGGCTGTTTAGTTGACGCCTCCGCGTAGCGGTACGCGTCAAAGTGGTTGTTGCTCTTGGTGGCCGACGTCAGCTTGCGGCGTGGCTGGCGCATCGCCTGTTCGAACGCGAACTCCGGCACCCGGTCCACACCGTGGCGCGACATCACCGTTTCCTGCATCACGATCTCGCGCGGCGTGCCTTCGAAGATGCGTCCGCCGATGCTGCTGTATTCGCGTTCGGTGTATTCATGCACGGTCAGCACGTCGATGGCCTCGGGTGCCAGCGGCAGGTTTCTGCGGTCCGCCAACGGCTGCGGATGCCGGGCATCAGCCGCGCCGGGTGCAGGTTCACATGCTGGTTGAAATCGCGCCAGAATTTCAGCAGGCTGGCCCACAGCGGGATGTGATCAAGCGCGCTGGCTGGACAACCCATGGCGCCGAAGAAGATGGCGTCGAAGCCGCCAGGCTGGGCTCTCCAACGCGCGCGACCTCACCGCCCACACGGTCGAGCATGCAGCGCTCGACACCTGGCAGGGGCGACGGCTGCCAGCAGGCGTCTGCGGGGCGCATGACCGCAGGCTGGTCGAAGTTCGCATTGATTTGCAGTGGCGTTGCGGGGGGGTCAGCAGAAATCGACATGGTCAGCGGCAAGGGCGAAAGGGATCTGATTCTCGCGGGGCTGGGGCGCTGCTGCCGACTGCGGGCGTGCGGTGCGCTGCGGGCTCGTTCACCCTGTCGATGCCCCCCAAGCCGGGGGGTTAGGCAGACCCGATGCAGGCACGAAACCCGGGCAAATTCCCGAAAGGCCCTGATGTCGTGCCTGGGCCGCGCCATCGACTTGGGAAACCGTCATGACTTCACGCCGCCTCACCATCAACAGTTTCACCGGCACCGGCACCATGACGGTGAGCGCCGGCACGCTGTCCTTTGCCAGCGCATCCACGACGGGCGGCTTGAACCTGACCGGCAGCGGCAGCATCGGCGGCACCGGCTCCGTGACCGTGGCCAACGGCGGCACCTGGGCCGCCGGCCAGATGAACGGCACTGGCTCGACCACCATCAACGGCCCGCTGGCGATGACGGGTAATGGCAACCGCGCCGTCGTCAGCCGCACCGTCAACTTCAACGGCACCACCACCTGGTCGAACCTGTCGGCCGGCAGCGGCATCATCCGGACCGGCAGCGGCGCCACGCTGGCCAACGCTGGCACCTGGCTGGACCAGAGCGCGTTTGGCAACAGCATCAGCAACGACTTCGGCGGCGCGGCATCCACCTTTGTCAACACCGGCACCTACCGCAAGACCGGCGTCGCCACCACGGGCATATCGATCGGCTTCAACAACACCGGCGGCACGGTGCAGGTGGAAGCGGGTTCATTGAATCTGGCGACGCTGAGCAACTTCGCCATCACTACGCTGACCGGTGGCACGTACAACGTCTTCGGCCCCAGCACGCTGCAATTCGCCGGCGCCAACGTGGTCACGAACGCCGCGACGATCCGTGGCGCTGGTGTCGAGCAGCGCGGGCACCACCAGCGGCGCGCCCGACTTCAGCCTGGGTAGCGTGAACGT
>JBBRVT010000491.1:0-3406 GCA_038246615.1 Burkholderiales bacterium | reverse complement strand
TCGCGGCGCATCAGGCCGAAGACGATCATGCCCTTGTCGATCTGCACATCGCCCAGCGCGGTGTCGCGCAAGGCTTCCTGCGGCATGATCGGCGCCACTGGCTTGAGCCGCATGGTCTCGTGGGCGCAGGCCTCCACATAGACCAGCTGCTCGATCATCGCCAGCGTCGGCGCTTCGCCGTCGGCCAGACCGC
Organism: Burkholderiales bacterium; assembly: GCA_038246615.1. Taxonomy (GTDB): domain Bacteria; phylum Pseudomonadota; class Gammaproteobacteria; order Burkholderiales; family Burkholderiaceae_C; genus Pseudaquabacterium. Next base: position 3,213 of record JBBRVT010000491.1, on the reverse strand, counting down.
CGCAGACGCGGCGCACCTCTTCGGTGGCCCGGGCCAGCGCCTGCGGGTTCTGCCACAGCAGGTGGATCATCCAGGCGATGGTGTTGGCCGTGGTGTCCTCGCCGGCCAGCAGCATGGTCAGCACATTGCCGGCGACCTGGGCGTCGTCAATGCCACTGTCGGGCTGGTCGGCGGCGGCGATCATCGCCTCGAGCAGGTTGTGCGGCTGGCTGCGGCGCTCGGGGTCGGCGTCGAGCCGGGCGTGGGCCTGGGCGATGAAGCCGTCGATCGCCGCCTTGACCTCGACCAGGCTCGCCGCGAGTTCTCGGTCGGCGGCCGATGTCCACCAGCGCCAGATCGGCAACGGCGCCAGCAACCGGCGCGAGATCGCCGGAAAGATCTTGTCCAGGTGCTGCTGGATGCGGTCGTGGTCGCTTTCCAGCGTATTGACCTCGGCGCCGAAGGCCAGGCCGGCGATGGTGTCGACCGTGTAGCGCATCAGGTCGGCCTGCAGGTCGATCAACTGATCGGCAGCGGCCGCTTTGCGCCAGCGCCCGACCAGCCGTTGTGCCACGCCCTGCAAGGACGGGAAGTAGCGCCGCACATGGGTGGGATCGAAACCGTGCATCACCATGCGGCGCTGGCGCTTCCAGGTCTCGCCAGTGGCATTGAACACCCCCGAGGGCAGGCCCATCTCCATCGAGATCTGCAGCAGCCGCGATGAGCGCCGGAAGCCGTCGGGCCGGTCGCGCAGCATGGCCTGCACCAGCTGGTGGTCGCCAAGCACCACGGCAGGCTTGGGACCCAGCTGCAGGCGGTAGACCGGGCCGTATTGGCGGGCCCAGTCCTCCAACTGCAGGTGCAGCCGCGGTGTCTTGATCTGCAGCAGATTGCCCACCACCGGCAGGCGGCGCGGGCCGGGCAGATCGGCGAAGCGGCGCAGCGTCTGCGGCGGTGGGTTGCTGCTGCTGGTCAGGTCGGCTGGCATGGGTATCTCCGGCAGAAGCCAAGGGGGTGGTTGAGGTGCTGAGGCGAGATGGCGCGGTAGCGCGGCGGCATCAGGCTTCGTTGAACGCGCCCTGCAGCCAGGACTCGCGCAGCTTGAACTTTTGTATCTTGCCCGAACCGGTAAGCGGAAAGCCTTCGACCGCTATCCAGTGGCGTGGTGTCTTGTGCGGCGCCAGCTGGGCGCGCAGGTAGTCGGCCAACGCCGCCTTGTCGAGTGTTGCGCCGGCCGCGGGCCGGATGAAGGCGGCCACCACCTCGCCCCATTTGTCGTCGGGCAGGCCGACCACCGCCACCTCGGCCACCTGCGGATGGCGGAACAGCAGTTCCTCCAGTTCACGCGGGTAGATGTTCTCGCCGCCGCGGATGATCATGTCCTTGAGCCGGCCTTCGACGGTGCAGTAGCCGCGCTCGTCCATTGCGCAGAGGTCGCCGGTGTGCAGCCAGCCGTCGGCATCGATGGCGGCGGCGGTGGCGTCGGCGTTCTCGAAATAGCCGGCCATCACGTGGTAGCCACGGGTGCAGTACTCGCCAACCCGACCCACCGGCAGCGTGGCGCCGCTGTCGGGGTCGATGATCTTGACCTCCACACCGGGCATCGGCAGCCCGATGGTGCCGGCCTTGTCGGCCAGCGCGTCGGTGGGCCAGGTCATCGACGCCACCGGCGAGCATTCGGTCTGGCCAAAGACAATGGTGAACTGCGCGCCCAGCTGTTCTTCGAGCCGCGTCACCAGCGCCGCCGGCACGGTGGAGCCGCCCGAGCAGATCGAGCTCACTGAGGACAAATCGGTGGCGGCGAAGCTGGGGTGCTCCATCATCGCCACCAACATGGTCGGCACGCCGAGCATGGCGTTGATGTGGTGGCGTTCCATCAGCGCCAGTACCAGGCCGGGCTCAAAGGCCTCGACCAGCACCTGGGTTGCGCGCTTGGCCACAGCGCCCAGCACGCAGCAGACGCAGCCGCCCGTATGGAACAGCGGCATCGTTGTCAGTGAGACCGCGCCGTCGGTCAGGCCCATGCGGTCGGAGGTGTGAGCGCCGTTGTTGACCAGGCCGCGGTGGCGCAGCAGCGCGCCCTTGGGGAATCCGGTGGTGCCCGAGGTGTACTGGATCATCACCGGGTCGTCGGGCGACACCACGGGCAGCACGATGCCGAGATCGTCACCGGCGGCGGCAAAGGCCTCCCAGTGGTCAAGGTTGATGATCTCGCGCAGTTCAGGGCAACCCGGTTCGAGCGCCTGCACCGTGTCGAGCATCACATTGCCGCGGAAGCTGGGCACCACAAAGATGCCGGCCGCGCGCGATTGCTTGAGCACATAGTCCAGCTCTTGGCTGCGGAATCCGGGGTTGACGGTGACCAGCACCAGCCCGGCCATCGCCGCGCCAAACTCCAGCATCAGCCACTCGGGCCGGTTGGGGGCCCAGACCGCCACCCGTTCGCCGGGCTGGAAGCGTGTGCTCAGCGCGCGCGCCGTGCGCTCTGCTTGCTGGTACAGCTCGGCATAAGTCCAGTGGCGCGCGTCGGCGGGGTCGGCGGTGCCGGTCACCAGCGCCAGCCGGTCGGGCACGGTATCGGCGGCCCAGGCCAGCAGATCGCCCAGCGTCAGCTCACGCAGCGGTGGTTCGGTCGGGCCCACTGTATGGGACAGGGACAGGGGCAAGGCCATGGTCAACTCCTGGCAGGGCGAGACGGTGGCGGCGAGTGTAGGTCGGCAGGTGCTCGTGGCGGGGCCTGGAAAGCCCGATGGTCGAGCCCGACAGGCGCCCAGGGCTGTCGCCTGCGGCACGCCGCGGCGGGCAGCGACATGCCAGCATGCGCGATGATCAGCCACCGCGTCCGCCGCGCCCCAGCCCGATGCGCCCGGCGCTGATCCCGCTGCTGCTGGCGATCGCCTGGGGCCTGAACTGGCCGGCAGTGAAGATCATGCTGTCGGTGCTGATGCCGTTCAGCGCGCGCGGCCTGGGGCTGGGCGCCGGCGTGCTGCTGCTGCTGGGGCTGGCCTTGTTCAAGCGCTTGCCCTTGTGGCCACAGCGCGCGGCCTGGCCGGCCATTCTGATCGGCGGCTTGACCACGGTGGCGGCGTTCAACATCCTCACCGCCTTTGCCCAGCTGACCACCAGCACCTCGCGAGCAGCGGTGCTGACCTTCACCATGCCGATGATGTCGGCTGCGCTGGCCTGGGCGGTGCTGGGTGAACGGCCCGACCGCCGCAGCGGCGTCGCCCTGCT
>JBBRVT010000490.1:0-3425 GCA_038246615.1 Burkholderiales bacterium | reverse complement strand
GGTGGGTGACTGGCTGACGTCAGTAAAGAAGGGAGGGCCGGAGGCCCGGAATGACATGGAGTCAGCCAGTCACCCGCCGTCCTCGGCCTCGCGCCGAACTGTGAATGTCGGCTGTTCAACAACGCCAACGACAGCAACGAGCCCAGAGCAGGCACCATCCCCAAACAACTGCGCCGCCCGAAGGCGGCGCAGGGCCAGCCGACGCGAAGGGGGTCAGGCCCTCAGGCACTCGCTCATGAACTTCTTGCGCTCGTCGCCCTTCAAGGCCTTGGCCTTCGGGTCGGCATTGCAGGTCTTCATCTTGTTCTGCTGGGCCGTGCCCGAGGCGGCAGCCGCCACAGGCTTGGCGCTGAGGCAGTCTTTCATGAAGGCCTTGCGCTCGTCGCCCTTCTTCTCACCTGCCTCCTTGTTGCAGGTGGTCATCTTGCTCTGCTGATTGGTCGGCTCCTTGTCGGCGGCGTGGGCACCAAAGCCCAGCATGGCAACAGACAGGACGGCCAGTTGGATCAGGCGTTTCATGCGGTTCTCCTTCCCTCGGTGGGTTGTGGTTGGAATGCGGTCTGCATTCCAGCATGCCAACGCCGGGCCGGCCAGAACGGCCTACAGGATGCGCCGCGGATGCGCCAGCTGCTCGTGCGCCGCATGCAATCTGCGCACAAGTACGCGGATGAAGGCCGCATCGAACAGATGGCGCGTGGCCGGGCTCAGCACCTCCACCGAATCGGGCGTGAAGGTGATGGTGGTGGCCGGCTCGGCCACGATCACGTCGGCGCTGTGCCGGCGCATGTCGGGGCTGGGCGCCAGGTAAGCCATCTCGCCCACCGAGGTGCCGGCGCCGAGCTGGGCCACGCGCTGGCCGTCGCGGTACACGTCGATGCGGCCCTGGGCGATGATGTGGAAGGTGTTGCCCTCGTCGCCCTTGCGGTAGAGCGCGGCGGCGTACCGGTGGCGCAGCCACTGCGCGCGGTGCACCACCTCCCACAGCTCCACGTCGCCGAAGCCGCTGAAAAACTCCAGCGTGCGCAGCAGATTGAACCGCTCCGAGTCCAGCACGTCTTGCAGGCGGCCCACCGGCACCTCGCCGTTGGCGACCAGCAGCGACCAGTCGCGCGCGAAGCTGTCCCAGTCGGCCGGCCGTTGCGCCGGCTGCTTGGCCAGCGCCTGGCGCAGCAGCGCGTCCATGCGCGCGGGCACGCCCTTGCGCAGCCCGGTCAACGGTGCGGGCTGGGCGTGGTAGATCTGGTGCATCAGCGCCACCTGGTTGGGTGCGTCGAAGGGCGGGCGCCCGCTCACCAGGTGGTAGAGCACCGCTGCCAGCGCGTACATGTCGGCGCGGGTGTCCAGCGTGCTGCCGTCCAGCTGCTCCGGTGGCATGTAGGCCAGCGAGCCGACGCGGAAGACCTGGGTGCGGTCGCTTCTCTGGTCGAAGACGCTGCCGAAGTCGGTGATCTTGATGTCGGTGACCTGCTCGTCGCTGACCATGGCCAGGATGTTGGCCGGCTTCACGTCGCGGTGGATCAGGCCATGCCGGGCCACGTAGGCAAGCGCCATCGCGCATTTGAAACCGATCTCCACGATCTGGTCCAGCGGCAGCAGGCCGTCGGGGCGGCAATAGCGGCGCAGGGTCACGCCGGGCACGTACTCCATCACCAGGTAGGGCTGCACCGGGTCGGACACGGCGTCGAAGATCTGCACCACGTTCGGGTGCTGCAGCTTGCCCACCAGCGCCGCCTCGGCGGCAAAGAAGCGGTCGCGGTAGTGGTTCTCCACGCTCTCGCCTTCGGTGGGCGGGCGCACCCGCTTGATCGCCACGTTGCGGTGGTTGAACTCGTCGACCGCCAGGAACACCTCGCTGGTGGCGCCCTCGCCCAGCCGCGAGACGATGTCGTACTTGCCGATGCGCGCGGGCATGCCAGGGTCGTTGGTCTCCAGCAGGCTCTGGGCGTGGGGCGGCGGGAAGGGCAGGCGAGTTGGCATTTGCAGCGTCGGGTCCACCCTGGTTGTCGGCCGCCGGCCGCCGCAACTGAAGCCGGCCGGCCGCGCGCACCCCCCACCTTAGAATTGCACCCCATGATCCAAGCCAAGCAGGCCCTGCTCGCCGCTCTTGCCGACGCCGTGGCCCAGGTGGCACCCGGCACGCCCTACAGCCCGGCATTCGAATCGCCAAAGCAGGCCGCGCACGGCGACTTCGCCATCACCGCCGCCATGGCGCTGGCCAAGGCACAGAAGCGCAACCCGCGTGAGTTGGCCGCCGCGCTGGTGGCCGCGCTGCAGGCCCAGCCGGCGGTGGCGCAATGGGTGGACGCGCTGGAGATCGCCGGCCCGGGCTTCATCAACCTGCGCCTGAAGCCCGCCGCCGGGCAGGCGGTGGTGGCCGAGGTGCTGGCCAGCGGTGCCGGCTTCGGCCAGCAGCCGGCCAACGGCCGCCAGCTGATGTGCGAGTTCGTCTCGGCCAACCCCACCGGCCCGCTGCACCTGGGCCATGCGCGCCAGGGCGCGCTGGGCGACGCGGTGTGCCGGCTCTACGAGAGCCAGGGCTGGGCGGTGACACGCGAGTTTTACTACAACGACGCCGGCGTGCAGATTGCCACGCTGGCGGCCAGCACCCAGGCGCGCATCCAGGGCCTGCAGCCCGGCGACGCGCGCTGGCCAGAGAATGCCTACAACGGCAGCTACATCGCCGACATCGCCGCCGATTTCCTCGCGAAGAAGACGGTACACGCCGACGACCGGCAATTCACAGCCAGTGGCGACCCGGACGACCTGGAGTCGATCCGCCAGTTCGCCGTGGCCTACCTGCGGCACGAGCAAGACCTGGACTTGCAGGCCTTCGGCGTGCAGTTCCAGAACTACTTCCTGGAAAGCAGCCTGTACAGCGGCGGCAAGGTCGAGGCGACGGTGGCGTTGCTGGAGACCTCCGGCAAGACCTACGAGAAAGACGGCGCGCTGTGGCTGAAGTCGACCGACTACGGCGACGACAAAGACCGCGTGATGCGCAAGTCCGACGGCAGCTACACCTACTTCCTGCCCGATGTGGCCTACCACATCGACAAATGGCAACGCGGCTTCGACAAGGTCATCAACTTCCAGGGCAGCGACCACCATGGCACCGTCGCGCGGGTGCGCGCCGGCCTGCAGGCGGCGCACGTGGGCATTCCGCCCGGCTGGCCCGACTACGTGCTCAACAAGATGGTCATGGTCATGAGGGGTGGCCAGGAGGTGAAGATCAGCAAGCGCGCCGGCAGCTACGTCACGCTGCGCGACCTGATCGAGATGACCAGCCGCGACGCGGTGCGTTTCTTCCTGATCAGCCGCAAGGCCGACACCGAGTTCGTCTTCGACGTCGACCTGGCACTGAAGGCCAACGACGAAAACCCGGTGTTCTACGTGCAGTACGCCCACGCGCGCATCTGTTCGGTGCTGGT
>JBBRVT010000489.1:0-3426 GCA_038246615.1 Burkholderiales bacterium | reverse complement strand
CTGGTGGTAGGCGTAGTCGCTGAGGTCGCCGTGCAAGGGCTTGTCGGGCTCGTACAAAAACTCGTGGAAGCCGCTGACCGTGGCATAGCCGGTGTGCTCGGTCATCCAGGCCTCCACCTGCTCGAACACGCCCAGGTCGTCAGGGTTCATCTTCGAGTCGGGCTTGTCGCCCAGCGGCCGGATCAGCACGCCGCCAAAGGTGTGCAGGTTCAGCCACACCATGATGTTGGGGTGCCGGGTGGCGAAATCGAGCACGGCGCGTGTCTCGGGCGCGCTGCCAGGGTAATGGCCAGCGCCGGCCTGCTGCGGCTCTGGCGCCCAGGCATAAGGGAAGTTGCGGTTGAAGTCGTAGAGGTTGTCCGACAGGAAATAAGGGTCCGGGATGCTACGGCCGTCGAAATTTGCGATCCGGCCCTCCGGGTACAGCCGCCAGTAGGGCCCCGCGTCCTCGGGCAAACGCGCCACCATCACCGGCGGCACCAGCGGCTGACCATCGTCGCCGCGCAGTTCAACCAGCTCACCCTCGGGATCCAGGCGGCGCATGCAGCCCGCCTGGCCGTCGCCGTCGATGTCTTCCGACACCCAGCGCGCATGGCCCTGGGCCTGGCGATCATCAGCAGGGCTGGAGCGCACATAGCGGCCGCGCTTGAGCACTTGCTCGGCGCCGTCGGGCGAGATGCGCGGCACCACATAAAACAGCGTCTCGCGGATGGCCTCGGCCATGTGCACCGGCAGCGGCTTGGCGCCGGCAGCGCTGGCACCCTGGTGGATGGCCAGGATGTCCTCGGCAATGGCCAGCGCCACACTGGAGCCGCAGACCTCACTGGCGTGCATGTTGCCGTCGATCCAGACCGCTGGGCGCACCCGCCCGGGGTCGCGGCCGATGGTCAGCAGCGGGATGTCGCGGCCCTCGGCGCTGGTGCCCAGGCTGCCCAGGTGCGCAAGCTCAGGGTGCTGCCGCGCCCAGGCGCTCAGCTGGTCGACGATCTCGGCGTGGTCGAGGTACTTCTGACGGAACATCCGGGCTCCAGGGGTGCAATGGACAAGGCCGCGATGTTGCCTGATCGGCGCGCCGTGCCGGGCCGGTCAGCGGATTGTCAGCGCTCGCCGGCGGGCGCTGAGGCTGGTTCGATCCGCGCCAACAGTCGCGGCAACCGTCGCGGCAACCGTCGCGCCAATCGTCGCGCCAACCGTCGCGCCAATGGCCGCGTCAAAGGCCGCGCCAGCAGCCGCGCGGCTAGCCGCGCGCTCAGCAGGAAGGCGCCAACAGAGCTGCGCCGCAGGAGCAGCAGCTTGGGCGGCGCCGTGCGCGCATCGTCAGCGCCCAGGCACTGCGCCGGCCATTGAGCGAAGCTGCGCAGCGCCGGCGTGAGCCGCGCCGGTCACGCGCGGACGCATCAGCCGCGGACGCGGCCCGCTCGCCTACCATCGCCCGATGCCGACCACCCGCGCCAGCCGCCCGCCTGTGCTGGGCAAGCTGCGGCCGCCGCGGCTGGGCCGGGTGTTCGACCGCCAGCGCCTGTTTGATCAGCTAGACGCGGCGGCCAGCGCGCCGGGCCTGTGGCTGGCCGGTGCGCCCGGCATCGGCAAGACCACCCTGGTGGCCACTTACCTGCAGGCGCGGGGCCTGCCTTGCCTGTGGCTGCAGCTCGACGCGGGCGATGCCGACCCGGCCAGCTTCGTGCACTTTCTGGCCGCAGCGGCCGACGCGGCCCTGCCGGCGCGCCGGCAGCTGACCCTGCCGCAACCCGGCGCCGATGACCTGCGTGACCTGCCGGCCTTTGTGCGCCGCTGCTTTCGGCGCCTGGCGCTGGCGCTGGACCTGCCCTGGGTGCTGGTGCTGGACAACCTGCAGGAGATCGGCGCCGCCTCGCCACTGCATGCCGGCATCGCCGCCGCGCTGGCTGAGCTGCCCGGGCGCGCACGGTTGGTGGCCATCAGCCGCGAATCCCCGCCCGACGCCTATGCCCGCATGCTCGCCGGCCAGCAACTGGTGCTGGTGGACGAACAGGCGCTGCATTTTTCGGAGCAAGACACCGCACAACTGCTGGACCTGCATGGCAGCAGCTGGGCGGCGCCCGCGCTGCGCCAGGCTACCGACGGTTGGGCCGCGGCGATGGTGCTGCTGCTGGCCACGCGCAGCGAGTTCGGGCCGCAGCAAAGCCTGCGCAGTGGCCAGGCGCAGGAGCGGCTGTTCGGCTTCTTCGCCGCCGAGGTGCTGGACAAGCTGGCGCCGGATGACGCCGCCGCGCTGCAGCGCATCGCCTGCTTGCCCAGCGCCAGCGCGGCCATGGCGGTGGCCATCAGTGGCCAGGCCGGCGCCGGCGCGCTATTGGCCGAGCTGACCCGCCGCAGCCTGTTCACCGAGCGCCGCGACGGCCAGCCGCCCAGCTACACCTTCCACGCCTTGTTTGGCGAGTTCCTGCGCGCCCGGGCGGTGCAGACGCTGTCGCCCGAAGCGCTGCTGGCGCTTCGCCTGGCCGCCGCAAGCCTGCTGGCCAGCCATGGCCAGGTCGATGCCGCGGTGGACCTGCTGGTCGAAGCCGCGGCTTGGCCGCAGGCTTTGAACTTGGTGTTGGCCCAGGCCCCCACCCTGCTGGCCCAGGGCCGAGGCCAGCGCCTGTTGGGCTGGCTGCTGGCCCTGCCCGAGGCCCAGCGTGACCAGCCCGCCGCCTGGTACTGGCTGGGCCATGCCGCGCTGGCGCTGGACCCGGCCGGCGCACTGGGCCATCTGGAGCGCGCGCACCGGGGCTTTGCGGCGCTTGGCGACGCTGACGGCGCCTTCACCAGCGCCTGCGCCGCGGCCGATGCCATCGTTTTCCTCGGCATCGGCCTGCGCGCCTTGCAGGCCTGGCTGCCACTGCTGGGCGAGCGCGCCGGCACCTACCTGCAGCAGCGCGACGCGCAGACCGATCTGCGTGTGCTGCCCGGCCTGCTGGCGGCCTTTGTCTATTGCCAGCCTGGCCATGCGCTGACCGCCCCGCTGGCCGATCTGGCCGAGCGGCTGCTGGAGCAGTCGGCCGGCGCGGCGCAGCGCATCCTGCTCGGCACGTTGGCCTACTACCTGCTGTGGACCGGGCAGATGGCGCGACTGGACCGCATGTTGGTCAAGGTCGACCGGCTGTGCGCCGCGTCCGACGCTGCGCCGGCCACGCTGCTGCGCTGGTACGGCGTGGGCATGCTGGTGCGCGCACTGCTGGGCCGCAGCGACGAGGCGCTGCAGCAAGGCCGGCTGGCGCTGGCCCTGGCCCAGCGCGGCGCGCCGGCGCTGCAGGCGCGGGCTCATACCTCGATGGTGCTGGCCGCCATCTCCGCGCGCGACCCGGTGCTGGCCCACCAACACCATGCCCTGGCCGCCCTGGCGCTGGACCCGCACAACGCGGTGGACGCTGCCACCCATGGCTATAACCGCGGCGTGCTGGCCTT
>JBBRVT010000488.1:0-3428 GCA_038246615.1 Burkholderiales bacterium | reverse complement strand
TTTGCCAGCGAGTTCAAACAGTTCGCCCTCAAGGGCAACGTGATGGATCTGGCAGTCGGCGTGATCATCGGCAGCGCGTTTGGCAAGATCATCGATTCGGTGGTCAAAGACCTGATCATGCCTTTGGTGAATCTGGCCACCGGCGGGCAGGTCGATTTTTCCAACAAGTATGTCGTGCTGTCGGGCAACGTGCCCGCCGGTGCCGCCCTGGTCGAGGCGCAGAAGGTGGGCAATGTGTTCGCCTACGGCAGCTTTCTGACGGTGGCGATCAATTTCACCATCCTGGCATTCGTGATCTTCGTGTTGGTCAAGCAGATGAACCGCCTGAAGCGCGCCGAGCCGCCACCGCCGCCTGCCCCGCCGGCGCCTACGTCCGAGGATGTGCTGCTGCTGCGCGAGATCCGCGATGCGCTGAAGAAGTGATGCGCCGGCAGCGGCGGCCGCACAGGCTGTCACCCTGCGCAACAAGTTGTTCCAGGGCAAGCCTGGGCAGCCGGCAGGGGTCAAGTCAGGCCGGGGGCGGCCGATAAACCAGGGGTGAAGAGGCCCAGCATGGCCGCCAGGCGCCCCAACCCGGGGCGGCCGGCGGCCGCAGCCACCAGCCTGCCCCATGGACCAGACCCTGCCACCCCGCCTGCCCGCCAATCTGGAAAGCGCTGTCCAGCGCGTGCGCATGGCTGCTCGGTCGGCAGCCGAGCACACGGTGGACAGCCTGGGTCTGGCCGCGCTTGCCACCAGCAGCGTGGTCCAGCGCGACGCGCTGCTCGGTGCGCAGTACGAACTCAATCGCAAGCTGGCGATCTTCGCCCTCACCTTCAACGAGGCGCTCGACACCGACGTGGCGCGCCAGGCCGGCACGTTGACGCCCACGCCGGGCCCGGCAGTGACGCCCGATGGCCTGGTGGCGAGCTGGGAGTCGCTGACCCTGGTGGACGACCACGAGGTGGAGATCCACATCTCCGCCGACCGGTTTGCGCTGGAGATCTCGCATGCCTGTGAGTGGGAGATCCGTGAGCTGGATGCCTACATGGGCACGCTGCTGAACCTGGGCGCGGCCGACCACGGCCGCAACCCGCTGCGCGCCGAGGTGGTGGGCCAGGCCATGATCCGCGCCATTGAGGCGGTGGCCGACCGGCCCGAGGTGCGCAAGGTGCTGGGCACCGAGATCGGCCGCTCGCTGGCCCATGCGATGCGCCAGACCTACGGCGACATCGTGGCCGACCTGCGCCATGCCGGCGTGCGGCCGGTGGGCATGGCAGTGCGCGGCACCAGCGGCCGCACGTCCTCGGTGCATGGCGGCCTGGCGGGCGGCATCGATGCGCGCAGCCCGGTCAGCGGCCATGCAACGATGGACCACGGCGGCGATGGCGGCCACGGCGGCCACGGCGGCCATGCGCTCAGCAGTTCGGGCCGCTTGTCGCAGCGCGGCACCGCACCGGGGCGCGGCGGCTTTGCACCGTCGGGCCGCGGCAGCCTGGGCCCGACCATGGGCCGGGTCGACGGGGAGATGATGGCGCTGATCCGGCGCCTGGCCTTCAGCCCCGCGCTGCTGGCGCCCGACTACGCCGCCGACCACGGCGCCCACCATGGCAGCTACAACGGCAGCTACAACGGCAGCTACAACGGCAGCTACAACGGCGGCTACAACAGCAGCCACCACGGCAACCACCACGGCGCCCACCATGCCGCCGGCCAGGACGATGCAGGTGGCTGGAGCGAGGGCGGCCACGGCGATGCGCAAGCCATGGTGGCGCCCAACCTGATCCTGGCCCACCGCGATGAACTGCGCCAGGCGGCCACCGGGGCGCTCGACCACATGGTGATCGACGTGATCGCCAGTCTGTTCGACCAGATCCTGTCGGACGCCAAGGTGCCGCCGCAAATGGCGCGGCAGATCGCCAGGCTGCAATTGCCGGTGCTGCGCGCAGCGCTGGGCGACAACACCTTCTTCTCGTCGCGCCGGCACCCGGTGCGGCGCTTCATCAACCGCATTGCCTCGCTGGGCACGGCGGTCGACGACTTCGACGGCCCGCACGGGCGCGCCCTGCTGGACCGGGTGGCGGCACTGGTGCAGGAGGTGGTCGAGGGCGAGTTCGACCAGATGGCCGTCTACGAGCAGAAGCTGCAGGCGCTGGAGCAGTTCATCAGCGCGCAGGCCCGCGCCGAGGTGCAGGCGCTCGGCGATGCCGATGCGGTGATGGCGCGCAAGGAAGAGCAGCTGCGCGTCCAGCAGCGTTATGCCCAGGAACTGGAGGCCGCACTCAAGGGCCTGCCGGTGCCCGACTATTTGCGCAACTTTCTGGCCGCGACCTGGAGCCAGGTGATCGCCACCGTGGCGGCCGAAGACGGCGCAGACGGTGCGTTGACCACCCGGCTGCGCCATGCCGGGCGCGACCTGGTGATGAGCGTGCAGCCCAAGGGCACGCCGGCGCACCGGCAACAGTTCCTGCGGCAACTGCCGCAGCTGATGAAGGACCTGAACGCCGGCATGGACCGCATCCGCTGCCCCGAGGCGACGCGGCGCGACTTCTTCGCCCAACTGCTGCCGGGGCATGCCGAGTCGCTGAAAGGCCAGGCGCTGAGCACGCTGGAGCACAACCTGCTCGCCCGCCAGGTGGACGGCGCGCTGGCCACGCCGTTGCCGCGCGCCGCCGACCTGCCGACGCTGGGCCCGGCGACGGGTGCGGCGGCGGCGGCATTGCAGGCCCTGGCCACGCCGGCGTTGTTCACCCCGGCCGAGGCCCGGGCCGTGGGCCTGGTGGATGAAGCGGCGGTCGACTGGACCCGCACGCTCGACATCGACCTCAGCGCCGGGCCCGAGATCACCGCAGTCGACATCCAGATCGCCGGGCTGCCCACGCCCGACGCAGTGGAGCCCACCAGCGGCAAGTCACTGGCCGACCATGTGCAGATCGGCTTTGCCTACCAGATGCAGTTGCAGGGCGAATGGCAGAAGGTGCGGCTGGCGCATGTGAGCGCAGGCCGCAGCTTCTTCGTCTTCACCCACGGCGCCAAGCAGCGCGAGACAGTGTCGATGACGCACCGCATGCTCACGCGGCTGTGCGAGGCCAGCCGCTTCCGCGCGATGGAGAGCGCCTACCTGCTGGAGCGGGCCACGGCACGTGCGCGGCGGCAGCTGGCCGACCTGGCCCCCCCTCGAAGCGCCTCCGGTAGCCCGGCAGAGGCGGCGCCACGGCCGCCGCCGGGAGGGCCGCTGATGTCGCGGCGCAGTTAGGAGGCTGCAGCCAGCCGGCGCGCCATGCGGATGGCCGCCACCAGGCTGGCGGCATCGGCGCGGCCGCTGCCGGCGATGTCGAAGGCAGTGCCGTGGTCGGGGCTGGTGCGCACGAAGGGCAGGCCCAAGGTCACGTTGACGCCCTGCTCCACCCCCAGGTACTTCACCGGGATCAGGCCGTGGTCGTGCGTCA
>JBBRVT010000487.1:0-3431 GCA_038246615.1 Burkholderiales bacterium | reverse complement strand
TCCAGCGTGCGGCCGTGGCCGGGGCTGTCTGGGCCAGGGCCAGGCCCGGTGCGGCCAGCAGGGTGCCCAGGCCGGCGGTGAGGGTGCGGCGGCGTGGATCGGGAAGCGTGTCGGTCATGCGCTGACTCCGTTGCAGGTGGAGCCGCGATCTGACCAGCCCCGGAGCGATTGCGCCATGCGGGATGACGCGCAATCCGGGCCCGAAACCGCAGCCTTGCGCTGCCAGTGTCACCCAGGTGCCAAGGTTGCGTCAGACGGCGTCAGGCGGCGCAGCCGGCGGTGCCGCGTCGATGGCCTGGTCCAGCAGTTCCAGCGCGGCGGCGGCAAAGGCCAGCATGTTGGCGCTGCGGTCGCCGTGGCCGGTGCGCAGCAGGCGCGCGCGCTGCACCGGGCCGTCCACCGCCAGGCAGCTGTGGCCGGCGGGGTCACCGTAGGGGTTGCCGTCGGGCCCGGCGGCGCCGGTCTCGGCCAGGCCCCAGCTGGCACGGAAGCGGCTGCGCTGGTGCTTTGCCAGCAGCGCCGCATAGGGCGGGCTCGATGAGCGCATGCCCGGCATGTCGTCAGCGGTCAGCGTGGTCAGCAGCCGCAGCGAACGGCGGGTGTAGAGCACCGCCCCGCCGAAGTAGTAGGCCGACGCCCCGGCGCGCGACAACAGTGCGGCCGACAACAGCCCGCCGGCCGATGACTCGGCCACCGCCAGTGTCTCGCCGCGCGCCACCAGCTTGTCGCCCACGCGGGCGCCGAGGGCAAACAGCGCAGCGAGATCGAGGGCCGCCATGGGGTCGCCCGCCACCGTCAGGCCGCCTGGCCTTCGGCCACCGGCGGCAGCAGCAGGCGGGTGGCCAGCTTGCCGTGGTCCTCCAGGTGGTCATCGTTCAGCTGGAAAACCAGGCTCGCCAGCGACTGCGGGAGCACCGACGGCGACTGCGTCGTGTGCAGGCCGAAGGTGTCCTCGGCAAAGCCCAGGCCTGCCGCGCCGTGCAGCCCGCGCAGTGCCGGCGCGCCATAGCCGGCGCGGATCTGCGCGTCGGTCCAGCGCGTCTTCCGGAAGGCCTCGACCGTCAGCTGCTTCCAGCCCGGCCGGTGCGACTGCAGCAGGAAGTGGTGCGAGCCGTCGCCGGCCTCGCGCATCGCCGCGCAGCCCAGGTCGGCCAGGATCTCGGCAGTGCTGACCCCGGCCTGCACCGGGTCGGCCGCGCCGGCCGGCACGCCAGCAGCCACACCAGCAGCCACACCAGCAGCCACACCAGCGGCCACCGGCGGCGCTGCCCGCCGCGCCCAGGCCATCGCTGCCCGCCGCGCCCAGGCCATCGCTGCCCGCCGCACGCCGCTGAAGCGGGCGATGCGCTGCATCACTTCATGACTGGCGCGGGAGAGCAGGGGCCCGGACATGGTGGTCGCTGGTGTTTGCCGGCAGTGGCGCCCGGATGATACGGGCCACGGGTGTCACCGACGCGGTGCGGCGCAGGCAGCGGCTTCGGCACACTCGGCGCATGCCAGCACACCGCAGCCCGCCACGATGAGCGCCTTCGACGACGACACCCGCCTGTCCCCGGGCGACAGCCCCGGCAGCTTCACCGGTCAGGTGCAATCAGCCTGGAACATCGGCGCCAACCCCAACGGCGGCTACCTGCTGGCGCTGGCGGCGCAGGCGCTGCGGCAGGCCACGCCGGCCCAGCCCGATGCGCTGAGCATCACGGTGCACTACCTGCGCCCCGGCCTGCCGGGCCAGCCCTGCCGCATCGACACCCAGCTGCTGCGCAGCGGCCGCAGCATCAGCACCGTGCGGGCCACGCTGCTGCAGGACGGCAGCCCCCGGCTGGAGGTGCTGGCGGCGATGGGCAGCCTGGCCGCAGCCGGCACCGCAGCCCCGCCGCTGATCAGCCTGCCGCAGCCCGGCATGCCGCCGCCCGAGGCCTGCCCCGGCCGGTCGGCCGCAGCGCAGGGGGTCAGCATGTCGATCCTCGACCGGCTGAACATCCGCCTGCACCCGGCCCAGGCCGAGCCCGGCGCGGGCGGCGCGGCGCGGGTGAGCGGCTGGATCCGCTTTGCCGACGGCCGCCCGCCCGACGCGCTGGGCTGCCTGCTGATGGCTGATGCCTTCCCGCCGGCGGTGTTCGGCCTGCTGGGCATGGTGGGCTGGGTGCCCACCATCGAGCTGACGGTGCATTTGCGTGGCCACCCCGCGCCGGGCTGGCTGCTGGGCGAGTTCTGGTCACACGACCTGCGTGACGGCCGGGTGGTGGAAGACGGCGCACTGTGGGACAGCAACGGCCAGCTGGTGGCGCAATCACGCCAGCTGGCGCTGGTGCGGGCCGCGTGAGGTCTGACTTGTGAGCAACGCAGGCGCCACCAGCACTGCCGCCGACACCGCCCGGCGCGCGGCCCTGGTGGGCACCGCCGGCTACCTGTTCGCCTGCGTGCTGTGGGGGCTGAACCTGCCGCTGTCGGCCGCGCTGCTGAAGCACTTCGACCCGTTCTGGGTGTCGCCGCTGCGCTATGTGGTGGCCACGCTGCTGCTGGGCGCCATGGTGCTGGTGTCGGCGGGGCCGGCGCAGCTGCGCAGCCCCATCCCGCTGTGGCGGGTGGCCGTGCTCAGCCTGTGCGTGGCCGGCTTCCTGGTGCTCTACAACCTGGGCCTGTTCCGCACCCACCCGATGACGGTGGCGGCCATCTCGGCCGGCTCGCCGGTGTATGTGGCGGTGGTGTCGCGGCTGATGACCGGGGCCCGGCTGGAGCGCGGCTTCTGGGGCGCCACCGTGCTCACGCTGATCGGTGCGGGCATCGCGGTGGCCGGCCGCGCCAAGGCCCTGGCTGCTGCCGACGGGCTGCCGGCCGGCGCCGCCCTCAGCCCGCAGGGCGCCGCCGCCTTCAGCCCGCAGGGCGGCGAGTTGATGGTGGTGCTGGGCATCTGCAGCTGGACGGCCTACTCCATCCTGGCGCAGCGTTGGTTTCCGCCCAGCACGTCGCAGCTGCGCCGCACCTACCTGACCACGGTCTGGGCCCTGCCATGGCTGTTCCTGTTCTGGGCCCTGGCGCGCGCCGCCGGCCTGGCCGGCCCGCCCAACCTGCACCCGCCGCCGCTGCCGGTGGCGCAGCTGCTGGTGGCGGCAGTGTTCTGCACCGCGCTGGCCACCGTGGCCTGGAACACCGGCGTCAACCGCCTGGGCATCCAGACCGGCGGCCTGTGGCAGAACACCGTGCCGGTGTTCGCGGTGCTGATTTCGCTGCTGTTCTTCGGCGTGCAGCCGCTGGCCGAGCAACTGATCGGCGGCGCGGTGGTGCTGGCCGGCGTGCTTTACATGCAGTGGCAACGCAGACCGGCACGGCAGAATTCACCAGTTCCCACCCGACCCGCAAAGGACTAAGCTTTCACCATGATCGACACACCCGACGCCCCCACCGCCATTGCCCCGGTCCAGATGATCGAC
>JBBRVT010000486.1:0-3441 GCA_038246615.1 Burkholderiales bacterium | reverse complement strand
GGAGCCGGTGGCGGCAAGCACCGCGCTGGCGATGGCCGCTGCATGCTGCTGGAAGATCGCCGCCTCGGTGCGGGTGGGGTAGTACTCGGGCAGTTCGGTGATGACGTCGAACAGCCGCGAACCCAGCGCGTCGTAGAAGAACTTGGGCGACGCATGGGCAGGCGTGGCGCACAGGCCGGCAGCGGCCTCGGCAGCCAGGGCCTGGTCGTCGGCCTGGTGCAACTGGATGAATCGCGGGGTGTTCATGGGCAGCCGCGCACTCTAGCAGCCAGACCCGGCTAGAGTGGCGCCCTGTTTCGCAATCACCCCACATGGCCAACCGGCCTGGAGCAAGACCATGACCAGCCTCTCCCCCTCGCGCACCCTGCGGGCCTTGCTGGGTTGCGCCCTGCTCGCCTTCGGCGCGGTCTCGCATGCGCAGCAGGTGCTGCGTGTCACCACCATCCCCGAAGAGGCAGCCACCGAGCAGACCCGCAAGTTCGGGCCGATAGCCGCCTACCTGGAGAAGAAGCTCGGCATGAAGGTGGAGTTCACTCCGGTCAGCGACTACCCCGCCGCTGTCGAGGCGCTGGTCAACAAGAAGGTCGACGTGGCCTGGCTCGGCGGCTTCACCTTCGTGCAGGCCAGCATCCGCTCGGGTGGCAAGGTGGTGCCGATCGCCCAGCGCGAAGAGGACACCCGGTTCCAGTCGGTGTTCATCGCCAAGACCGACTCAGGCATCAAGACCCTGGCCGACCTGAAGGGCAAGCAGGTCAGCTTCGGCTCGCAGAGCAGCACTTCGGGCCACTTGATGCCGCGGCACTTTCTGCTGCAGGCCGGCTTGAACCCGGAAACCGACTTCCGCCGCGTGGCCTACAGCGGCGCGCATGACGCCACCATCGCGTCGGTGGTCAGCGGCAAGGTGGACGCCGCCGCGCTGGACATCACCGTGTGGAAGAAGTTCACCAGCGAAGGCAGGGTGGACACCAAGGCCGTGGACGTGTTCTTCACCACCGCGCCTTTCTTCAACTACAACTGGTCGGTGCATGCCGACATGCCTGCCGACCTGCGCAACAGGCTGCAGAAGGCTCTGCTCGACATCGACCCGGCCACGGCCGAAGGCGCCGAGATCCTCCGGCTCAACCGCGCCACCCGTTACATCCCCACCTCGCCCGAGAACTACAAGGGCCTGGAGGCAGCCGGCCGCAGTGCCGGCCTGATCTGAGCGGCCGCACCAGCCGAGACAGCCCCGGCGTGAAGCTCCAGATCGATGCGGTGGCGGCGCGCCACCCGGCGGCCTTGCGTGCCGCCCCGCCCGCACTGCGCGATCTGAGCCTGCAGGTGCTGCCCGGTGAGCAGGTGGCGGTGATCGGCCCGTCGGGCGCCGGCAAGACCACCTTGCTGCAGGTGCTGGCCTGCGCGCTGCCGCCCACCGCCGGCAGCCTGCTGCTGGATGGCGCCGACCCCTGGGCCCTGCCGCGCGCCGACCTGCAGCGCCTGCGCGGGCGCCTGTTCCTGGCGCCGCAGGTGCCGCCGCTGCCACCGCGCCAGCGGGTGGTCACCGCCGTGCTGGCAGGCCGGCTGCCGGCGCTTGGCGCCTGGGCCAGCCTGCGCTCGCTGGCCTATCCCAGCGACATCCCTGCCGCCCATGCGGCGCTGGCCCGCTTCGACCTGGCCGACAAGCTGTTCGACCGGGTCGACCGGCTCAGCGGCGGTGAGCGCCAGCGGGTGGGCCTGGCGCGGGCGCTGCTGGCACCGGCCACCTTGTGGCTGGTCGACGAGCCGCTGTCGGCGCTCGACCCCAGCCGGGCGCGCCAGGCCATCGCCAGCCTGGTGCAAGGCGCTGCCGCACAGCGCATCACCCTGGTCTGCACCCTGCACCAGGTGGAGGTGGCGTTGGCACGGTTCCCCCGGGTGATCGGCCTGCGGGACGGTGCGCTGGCCTTCGACCTGCCGGCCGCCCAGGTGAGCCGCGAGCTTCTGGCCCGGCTGTACGACCAGCATGAGGACGAACTGCATGGCCCGGCACCCGGCGCCATCGACAGCGCGGCAAACACAGCACCGGCGCCGGTCGTGATGCACTGCCGATGAGCACCGCCCTGGCCCCACCCCGGCACGACCCGGCCTGGTCGGGCCGGCTGTTCTGGCTGATTGCCGCGCTGCTGCTGCTGTGGCCGCTGGTGGTGGCCACCGAGTTCAAGCCCTGGACGCTGCTGGCGCCCGCCAACCTGAAGGTGACCGGCCAGTTCCTGGCCACCTTCCTGCCACCGGCCCATTCCGCAGAGTTTCTGGGCATGGTGGCGCGCGAGACCTGGCGCACCGTGGCCATCGCCACCGCCGGCATGGTGCTGGCGCTGCTGCTGGCGGTGCCGCTGGCCTTGCTGGCGGTGCGGGTGCTGTCGGTGTCGGCGCTGTCGGGCCGCATGGCGCTGCGCTCTGCCTGGCTGCGCCAGTTGGTGCGCTGGTTGATGATCGGGCTGCGCAGCGTGCCCGAACTGGTCTGGGCGCTGGTGTTCGTGCGGGTGGTGGGCCTGGGGCCTACGGCCGGCGTGCTGGCGATTGCGCTGACCTATGGCGGCATGCTGGGCAAGGTGTATGCCGAGATCCTGGAGAGCGGTGATGGGCACGCCACCGAAACCCTGTTGCGCAACGGCAGCAGCCGGATGCAGGCGTTCTTCTACGGCCTGCTGCCGCAGAACGCGGGCGAGCTGACCAGCTATACCGTCTACCGCTGGGAATGCGCGATCCGCAGCTCGGTGGTGCTGGGGTTCGTCGGCGCCGGCGGGCTGGGCCAGCAGATGGATGCCTCGATGAAGATGTTCAACGGCGGCGAGGTGTTCACCATGCTGGCGGTGTTCGTGGCGCTGGTGGCCCTGGCCGACCGGGTGAGCGCCGGCCTGCGCAGGGCGCTGGGATGAACGGCAGCGAGCGCCCGGGGCAGCACCCGCCGCCGTCGTCGCCACAGCTGCCGGCGCTGCCACCACCGTTGTGGAGCGCCCGCTGCCGCGCCTGCTGGTTCGGCCTGGCGCTGCTGCTGCTGGTGGTGGCCAGCTTCTGGTCGCTGAACCTGCAGTGGGCGCAGTTCCTGTCGCTGGAGGCCGCGCGCAGCATGGGCCGCTTCATCGCCGAGTTCTTCCCGCCCGACCTGTCGCCCGGCTTCTTGCGGAAAGTGGCGCTGGGCACCTGGGAGACGCTGGCGATGTCGGCGCTGGGCACGGTGCTGGCCGCAGCCGCCGGCCTGGCGCTGGCGCTGCCCGCCAGCCGGCTGCATGCCGCCGAGACGGCCTGGGCGCGCGCACCGACCCGCGCCCTGCTGAACGTGCTGCGCGCCGTGCCCGAGCTGGTCTGGGCCGGCCTGCTGCTGATCGCCGCCGGCCTGGGGCCCTTTGCCGGCACGCTGGCGCTGGCGGTGCACACCACCGGCGTGCTCGGCCGGCTGTTTGCCGAGACGCTGGAAAACGC
>JBBRVT010000485.1:0-3463 GCA_038246615.1 Burkholderiales bacterium | reverse complement strand
GGTCAGCAGCAGGTCGGCCGGCGGCAAGAGGGGTTCGGTCATCGGGGCGCTCGGTTTGAAAGTAGAAGTTCAGTCGATTTTCTCGAACAGCACGTCCTGCGCGCCTTGCCACAACACCCGCTGCCCCAACTGCGGCAGTTGCGCGCGGCCCTCGATGATGCGCAGGAAGTGGTTGCCCGCCAGCGGCCCCATCTTGCTGGCGAACCTGCAGCCGCCGTAGGCGATCAGCAGCTCGGTTTCGCTGTAGCCGCCGGGGTAGAACAGCACGTCGCCCACCGACGGGTGGCTGGTGTGGTTCTCGAAGCCCACGCCCAGCGCGAAGTCGCCCAGCGGCACCCACACCGCCTCGCCGCTCCAGCGCACATGGATCAGCTTCTGGCGGTAAGGCAGCAACTTGGTGAATGCCGCCAGCGTGGCGGGCGCCTCGGCCACGGCTTCGGCCACGAACACGAGACCAGCGGCGGTGATGCAGAAGCGGGACAGCTTGGTTTCCATGGCGGTCTCAATGGCGCAGGTGGGCGAGGAAGCGGCGGGTGCGTTCGTGTTGCGGGGCGTCGAAGACCTGCGCCGGCGGGCCTTCTTCGACCACCCGGCCTTCGTCGATGAACACCACCCGATCGGCGGCGCTGCGGGCGAAGCGCATCTCGTGGGTGACGGCCACCAGGGTCATGCCGGCACCAGCCAGTTCGGCCATCACGTCGACGACTTCGGTGACCAGTTCGGGGTCCAGCGCCGAGGTCGGTTCATCGAACAGGATCAGCTCCGGCTGCATCGCCAGCGCGCGGGCGATGGCCACCCGCTGCTGCTGCCCACCCGACAACTGGCTGGGCCGCTTGTCGATGTGCGCGGCCAGATGCACCCGGGCCAACTCCGCACGGGCGCGCTCACGGGCCGCGTCGGCGCGCAGGCCCAGCACGCGTTGCGGGCCCAGCGCCACGTTGTCCAGCGCCGACAGGTGGGCAAACAGGTTGAAGCGCTGGAAGACGAAGCCGAACCGCGCCCGCTGCGCGGCCAGCACGGCCTCAGGCAGCGCGTGCCCGGCCGCATGGCGGCCGATGGCTTCGCCGCGCAGCAGCACGCTGCCGGTGTCGGGCGTTTCCAGCCAGTTCAGGCAGCGCAGCAGCGTGGTCTTGCCCGAGCCCGATGGGCCGATGATCACCACCGTCTCGCCTTCAGCCACCTGCAGGGATGCGTCGTGCAGCACCTGACGGTCGCCAAAGCGTTTGCCCAGGCCGCGGGCCTGCAGCACCAGGCTTGCCGACAGGGTGGAGGTCATCGGGTCACCACACCGGCAGCCGGCGTTCCAGCCAGCGCGAAAACCAGGCCAGCACCGAGATGGTGAGGTAGTAGTACAGCGCGATCAGCAGGAAGATCTCGAACGGCGCAAAGTGCACCGCGATGATGGCCTGGCCGGCGCGCGTGAGCTCATAGACCGAGATCACCGACAGCAGGGCCGACCCCTTGACCAGGGTGATCAGCTCGTTGGTGGCCGGCGGCACCACGGTGCGCAGCGACTGGGGCAGCAGCACGAACCACAGGATCTGGTGGTGGCGCATGCCGATGGAACGTGCCGCCTCGGCCTGGCCCTTTTCCACCGCGCCCACGCCCGAACGCACGATCTCGGCGATGAACCCCGCCGCATTGAGGCCCAGCGCCAGCACACCGGCCCAGAACTCGGGCAGGTTCAGGCCGACCACCGGCAGCGCGAAGTAGACGAGAAAGATCTGGATCAGCAATGGCGTGCCGCGGATGAAATCGACATAGGCCATCACCGTCCAGCGCAGCAGCCGGCTGCGCGACAGGGCCGCCAGCCCCAGCAACCCGCCCAGTGCCAGGCCCAGCAGCATCGCCAGCGAACAGATCTTCACCGTGGTCAGCAAGCCGGTGCCCAGCAAGGGCACTGCCTTGGCCACCAGGTCCCAGTCGAAAGTCATGGCCGTGCCGCGCCGTCAGCTGAAGCTGGGCACCTTGTCGGCCAGGTTCATGCGGAAACCGAACCACTTTTCCTGCAGCTTGTAGAGCGTGCCATCGGCCTTCAGGCGGGTCAGCTCGGCATCCAGGAATGCAACGACTTCGGTGTCTTCCTTGCGCACCGCGATGCCGGCCCAGTTGTCCACGCCCAGGCCTTTGGTGATGGCGTACCTGCCGGGCGCATCTTTCAGCACCATGCCCAGGGTGGCCAGCGTGTTCAGCACACCGTCGACGCGGTTCTGGGCCAGCGCCACATAAGCCGACGGGTGGTCGTCGAAGGTGCGAACCTCCTTGAAGCCGGCGCCGCCCGCAGCCTTCAGGCTGGTGTTGATCCGCTCCTGCATGATCTGCCCGGGCGAGCCCAGCTTGACGGCCAACGTGCGGCCGTTCAGGTCGGCCGCGCCCTTGATCTTGTCGGCGTCTGCGGCGCGCACCAGCAGCGCCTGCGATGCTTCGGCATACGGGATGCTGAAGGCCACACGTTCGAGCCGCTCTTTCGTGTAGCTCATCGAGCTCATGATGATGTCGAACTTCTTGGCGTACAGCGACGGGATCACGCCAGCCCAGGCGGTGTCGATGAAGTTGGGCTTGACCCCCAGCGCCTTGCACAGCAGCTCGGCCAGTTCCACGTCGTAGCCGACGATCTTGCCGTCCAGCCGGTAAGTGAACGGCACGTAGGCGGCCTCGCAGCCGATGCGCAGCTCGCCATTGGCCTTGATCTGGGCCAGGGTCAGGCCAGAGGCCCGTGCGGCCAGTGGCAACAGGCTGGTGGCGGTGGCAGCGGCGGCGGTGCCGAGAAGGTGGCGGCGGCTCAGGCGCATGGCAGTTCTCCGAAGTGGTGGGGGGTGGGTGGGTGGGAACGAAGACAGCCCGGTCACAGCCGGGCTGCAAAGGTGTCGGCCGGGATCGCGGTGGCCAGTGAACGGCGGTAGATGTCGCCCACCGCCGCAAGAATGGGTGCCACCGACGCCTCGGCTGCGGTGTACTGCTCGGCCAGGCTGCGGTACTCGGCTTCGATTTCGGCCAGGATCGCGGCTTCGTCGATGCGCAGCAGGCGGCCGTCTTGCAGCACCGGCTCGCCAGCCACCATCGCGAAGCGCTGCCCGGCGCCGCGTTCGGCATACACCAGTTGGCGCAGCGGGTCGGTCAGCGGGCTGAAGGTGACGCTGTCGAGCCGGTAGCCCGCCAGATCGGCCAGCGCACCCACGCGCAGGCTGCCCAAGGCATCGCCGTAGCCCAGCGCCCGGCCGCCGGCCAGCGTGCCAGCGTGCAGCGTTTCGCGCGCCGACAGCCAGCGCGCCGGGTCGTCGCCGCGCAGCTTGGCCACGCCGGCCGCCGTGCCCAGCACATTGAGCATGTTGGTGGTGACGGTGGAGCACGAGCCGTCGGACCCCAGGCTGACGTTGACACCCGCGTCCAGCAGTTCGCGCACCGGCTGGATGCCCGAGCCCAGCAGCAGGTTGCTCCACGGGTTGTGCTGGGCGGTGGCGCC